>CAZXGY010000022.1:3335-10507 GCA_964640455.1 uncultured Sulfurovum sp. | reverse complement strand
AGCGCGAAATTACATGAGGAGTTTTAATGCTTGACATACATTTACCATTGATGTTATTCGTACTTGCTTTGTTTCTAACCCTACTTGTTCTTTTAAATAATATGCTATTTCAGCCATTGGTGAAATTTATGGATGACAGAGATGCCTCTATAGCAAAAGATTTAGAAGCGGCAAAGAGTTTTAGTGGCAACACAGACGAATTAAATGCAAAGGCAGATGAAATTATTAGCGATGCTAAAAATGAAGCTGCGTCAATCAGACAGAAAGCAGCCGATGATGAAAAAACATTGGCAGCAAGTAAGGTTGAGACCAAACAGAATGAATTGGAAACTGAGTATAACAAGTTTGTAGAAAAACTTAACTCTGACAAAGAGAACCTTAAAAATTCTCTTCTTTCTCAAATGCCTCTTTTTAAAGAGAGCCTCAAAGCTAAATTTAGCAAATTATAGGAAGGGATAAAAATATGAAAAAAATTATACTATTGTCTTTACTTGTAGTACCTGCTGTTCTTTTAGCCAGTGGTCATGCAGATGGAGAGACAAGTCGTTACTTTATGCAAACGGGTAGAGAGAATGACTTTTGGCCAAGAGTAGTAAACTTTACTATTTTTGCTTCTTTACTTTACTATTTGGTTGCTAACCCAATCAGAGATTTCTTCAAAGGAAGATCTGCTGGTATTGCAACGCAACTTAGCGAGATTGAAGAAAAACTTCAAGCTGCTAAAGATGAAAAGAAAGAAGCGCAAGCACGTTTAAATGCAAGTGAAAAAAAGGCAGAAGAACTTCTTGTGGATGCGAAAGCAGAAGCAGTTATCTTAGCTGAAAAAATCGCTACAGCAAACCAAAATGAACTGGCTAGTCTTGAAAAGCAACTTGAAGAGAAAATGACTTTAGAAGAACGTAAATCTGCAAGAGAAGCTATCGATGAAGTATTGAGTGAAAACATTACGACAGATGATATCAACCTTGATGAGAAAAAAGTTGTTGAAATTATTTCTAAGAAGGTGGCATAATGGAAGAATTAATTGCTAAAAGATATGCAAGTGCACTTTCTTCAGTAGCGAAAGATTTACCTGCTATTTTAGAAGTACTCAATGTACTTACTGAAGTGACTAGTTCATCAGAAGTGAAGTCAGCATTAACATCTCCTATCATATCAAGTGAAAAGAAAACAGAAATGATTCTTTCTACACTTGGTAAAGGTGCAGATGGGTCACTTGTTAACTTTATTAAAATTTTAGGTGAAAACAATAGATTAGATTTAATCCCAGCTATTGCTAAAGTTCTTAACGCAGATCAGCAACGTGTTGCAAACGAGTATGAAGGTGTACTGAAAAGTGCATCTCTACTTGATGACAAAGCATTAGCAGATCTAGAAAAGACACTTAAAAAGTATACAGGTTCAACGATTAAATTGACACAGGAAAAAACAGATCTTGAAGGATTACGTGTTTCTGTTGATGATTTAGGAATAGAGGTAAACTTCTCTAAGCAGAGAGTTAAAGAACAACTTATTGATTTTATTAAAAAATCATTATAGTTAGTAAACAGTAAAGGAGTAGTAGTGGCAAATAAATTGCAAGCAGATGAAATCTCTTCGATTATCAAAGAGAGAATTGAGAACTTTGAGATTGATGTTGACATCAATGAAATAGGTAAAGTAGTAGGTATCGCGGATGGTATTACAACAGTATATGGTCTTAACAATGTTATGGCTGGAGAAGTTGTAGAATTTGATAACGGTGCTAAAGGTCTTGTATTAAACCTTGAAGAAGCAAACGTTGGTGTTGTTATTCTTGGATCAAGTACAGGTATCAAAGAAGGTATGAGCGTTAAAAGAGCTGGAGAGCTTCTTAAAACACCAGTTGGCGATGCTATGATAGGTAGAGTTGTAAACTCACTTGGAGAAGCTGTTGATGGTAAAGGTGCAATTGAAACTTCTGAAGTAAGATTCATTGAAGAAAAAGCACCAGGAATCATGGCTAGAAAATCAGTTCATGAACCACTTCAAACAGGTATCAAAGCGATTGATGCACTTGTACCAGTTGGTAGAGGTCAAAGAGAGCTTATCATTGGTGATAGACAAACTGGTAAAACAACACTAGCTATCGATACAATTATCAACCAAAAAGGTCAAGATGTTGTATGTATCTACGTTGCGATTGGTCAAAAACAATCAACAGTAGCTGCTACAGTGAAAAAACTTGAAGAGCATGGAGCAATGGATTACACAATCATTGTAACTGCTTCTGCTGCTGATTCTTCAGCATTACAGTTCCTTGCTCCTTATGCAGGTGTGACTATTGCTGAGTACTTCAGAGACAATGGTAGACATGCAGTTATCTTTTATGATGACCTTTCTAAACATGCAGTTGCATATAGAGAGATGTCACTAATCCTTAGAAGACCTCCGGGTCGTGAAGCATACCCAGGGGATGTTTTCTACCTACACTCAAGACTTCTAGAACGTGCTGCAAAGCTTTCTGATGCATTAGGTGCTGGTTCAATTACTGCATTCCCAATCATTGAAACACAAGCGGGTGATGTTGCGGCATATATCCCAACAAACGTTATTTCAATTACTGATGGTCAAATCTTCCTAGAGACTGACCTCTTTAACTCAGGTATCAGACCAGCGATTAACGTAGGACTTTCAGTTTCACGTGTTGGTGGTGCTGCTCAGATTAAAGCAACTAAACAAGTTTCTGGAACACTTAGACTTGACTTGGCTTCATTTAGAGAGCTTCAAGCGTTTGCACAGTTTGCATCTGATCTTGATGACTATACTAGAGGTCAATTAGAGCGTGGACAAAGAATGGTTGAAGTACTTAAGCAAGGGCCTTATGCTCCTGTTGCTATTGAAAAACAAGTTGTAATCATCTTTGCTGGTGCAAATGGATACCTTGATGATATCGCTGTATCTTCTGTGACAAAATTTGAAGCAGATCTTATGCCATTTATGGAAGCAAAATATTCAAATATTTTAGATGCTATCAGAAATGAGAAAAAAATCTCTGATGATACAGATGCTGCGCTTAGAAAAGCAATTGAAGATTTCAAAGCATCTTTTTCTGAATAAGAAAGGCTAAAAATGGCTAATTTAAAAGAGATAAAGCGTAAAATCGGTTCTGTTAAGAATACACAGAAAACGACTAACGCTATGAAGCTTGTTTCTTCTGCTAAACTGAAAAGAACAGAAGAGCTTGCTAAAAAATCGAGAGTCTATGCAGAAAAATTGACTGAACTTTTAAACGAGATCGCTCAAAAAATGCAAAATGCTAATGCAGATGGTATCGATAATGTTTACTTTAAGGATGTTCAAAATCCTAAAAAAGTAGACATTGTATTTATTACTGCAGATAAAGGTTTATGTGGTGGATTTAACTCTCAGACGATTAAGAGAGTAAATACATTACTTGCCGAATATCAAGCAAAAGATGTAAAAGTACGTCTTAGAGCAGTAGGTAGAAAAGGAATTGATTTCTTTAAATTCAACAATGTTGAATTAAGTGATGAAATCATTGGTCTTTCTGCTGCACCTGACTTTAAAGCGGCTGCAGAGTTTATCTCTGAAGTGGCTGAGTCATATGTAAATGGTGATACAGATAAAATTATTTTAGTACACAACGGTTATGTAAACATGATTACTCAAGAGTTAAGAGAAGATCAAGTGTTACCTGTTGACAGTTCTAATTTAGAACTTAGTTCTGTATCGACTTCAGAACTTGAAGTTGAACCAGATGATGACGATACACTTTTAGATGCATTGGTTAAACGTTATGTTGAGTATACAATGTATTACTCACTTATCGATTCATTGGCAGCAGAACACTCTGCTCGTATGCAAGCGATGGACGCAGCAACTACCAATGCTAAAGAGATGGTAAAAGAACTTACTGTGAAGTATAACAAAGCAAGACAAGAAGCCATTACGACTGAACTCATTGAGATTATCAGTGGTATGGAATCAATGAAATAATTAGAGGAGAAGAAATGACAGGTAAAATAGTACAAGTCTTAGGTCCCGTTCTAGATGTGGATTTTACAGACTATCTACCAGAGATTAACGAAGCGTTAGAAACAACAATCGTTATCGACGGTAAAGAACAAAGATTGGTTTTAGAAGTAGCAGCACAACTTGGTGATAATAGAGTAAGAACTATTGCTATGGATATGAGTGAAGGTGTGGTTAGAGGTCAAGAAGTTAGAGCAACCGGTGATTCTATCAAAGTACCTGTAGGTGAAGCAGTTCTTGGACGTATCTTCAACGTTATCGGTGAAGCTATTGATGAAGCTGGTGAAGTAAATGCTAAAGAATATTGGTCAATCCATAGAGATCCACCAAAGTTTGAAGAACTAAGTACTGGTACTGAAGTTTTTGAAACAGGTATCAAAGTTGTTGACCTTCTTGCTCCATACTCAAAAGGTGGAAAAGTAGGACTATTTGGTGGTGCTGGTGTTGGTAAAACCGTTATTATTATGGAACTTATTAACAACGTTGCGCTTAAGCATTCAGGTTACTCAGTATTTGCTGGTGTTGGTGAAAGAACACGTGAAGGAAATGACCTTTACTACGAAATGAAAGAATCAAACGTACTTGACAAAGTTGCACTCTGTTATGGTCAAATGTCAGAGCCTCCAGGAGCACGTAACCGTATCGCTCTTACTGGTCTTACAATGGCTGAGTACTTTAGAGATGAAATGGGACTAGATGTTCTTATGTTTATCGATAATATCTTTAGATTTGCTCAATCAGGTTCAGAAATGTCTGCACTTCTTGGACGTATTCCTTCAGCAGTTGGTTACCAACCAACACTTGCAAGAGAGATGGGTGCACTTCAAGAGCGTATTACATCAACAACTAAAGGTTCAATTACATCTGTACAAGCTGTATATGTTCCTGCGGATGACTTGACGGATCCTGCTCCTGCTTCTGTATTTGCTCACTTGGATGCAACAACAGTACTTAACAGATCTATTGCTGAAAAAGGTATCTACCCTGCGGTTGATCCACTTGATTCAACTTCTAGAATGCTTTCTCCTCAAATTGTTGGTGAAGAACACTATGCCTTGGCTCGTGGTATTCAACAAATGCTTCAAAAGTATAAAGACCTTCAAGATATCATTGCGATTCTTGGTATGGATGAGCTTTCTGAAGATGACAAACTTGTGGTTGAACGTGCTAGAAAGATTGAAAAATATCTTTCTCAGCCTTTCCACGTTGCTGAAGTATTTACAGGTTCTCCAGGTGTATATGTTACACTTGACGAAACTATCGAAGGGTTCAAAGGTCTTCTTGAAGGTAAATACGATCACATGAATGAAGCTGCATTCTACATGGTAGGAAACATCGCTGAAGCTGTTGCTAAAAACGATAAGATTAACGCTAAATAAGCAAATCTTTAAAGGATAATTATGGAACTTATGAAGCTAGAAATAGTCACACCAAACGGTGTGATTTTTGACGCTGAAGTAAAACAAGTAACTTTACCAGGTTCTGAAGGTGAGTTTGGTGTTTTAGCCAATCACGCTACTTTGGTTTCGTTGCTTGATACAGGTGTCATTGTAATCGATAAAGCAGACGGGAATGAAATAGCAGTTGCTATTAACTCTGGTTATGTAAAAGTCGAAGAAGAAAAAACAACATGTATCGTAGATGGTGCTGTTGCTCTTTCTGGTGAAGATAGTGACCTTGCACAGGCTCTTGAAGCAGCAAAAGAGTTACTTAAGAAAACTGAATCTTCTGCTGCAGCTATTGCATCGGCAGTAAGTAAAGTTGAACAAATTGGAAAGTCTCTTTAAGTTGGACTCTCTTACTACTTATTTCAGTCAAAGCAGTGCAATAACTATTTTTGTACTGCTTTTGCTATCTATCTATTTTGTCGCAACATTTTGGGTCTTTTTAGATAGATTCTACATTTTAACTTCACGTATTCGTGCGGAAGGTCAATCACTCAAATCACTCTATACAGGTCAGTCAAAATCAGTGGCACAAAACTCACTCATTTTTACTTATCTGTCTCGTGTTACTACCCCCAATAAGGCTATCTTAGAAGCAGCATCTTCGGATGCTATTAGAGTCTCTACTAAAGGGCTTACCTGGCTCTCTATTATTGCTTCTACCTCACCTTTTATTGGTTTGTTTGGTACGGTTATCGGGATACTAGAGACATTCTCAAAGTTAGGTTCACAATCTAGTGCTTCACTTTCTGTCGTAGCTCCTGCCATCTCAGAAGCACTTATTGCTACTGCTGCTGGTATTGCTGTGGCTATATTTGCCTACACTTTTCATCTTATATTGAAACGTAAGGCTTATGAACTCTCTTCGTTGCTCTCTTCACAGTCTGAAGTTATTTTATCGCAAGTGAATGAAGATTAGCCATGTTTTCTTGGGATGATAGTCCAGACTTAAACATTACACCTCTTGTAGATGTAATGCTTGTTTTAATGGCTATACTTATGGTCACTGCACCGACTATCACCTTTCAAGAGCAGATTACTTTACCTCAAGGTTCTAAGTCCGTACAAGTTGCAAAGCCAAAAACACTGACGATTCGTATGGACAAAAATAAAAAGATTTATCTGAATAAAGATACGTATGAGTTAGATACTTTTGCAGATGATTTTGTGAATCAATCTGTGAAATACGATAAAACTTCTGAAGTTTATATACGTGCAGATGAAGATTTGAAATATAAAAATGTTATTTATATTTTAAAATCTGTAAAGGCAGCAGGCTTCGAGCAGGTCTCTCTTATTACCCTATGAATAAAAAATCGTCTACATTCATCTCTGGTTTGTTGGCAGTTGGTATTTATGCCTTTGTAATAGGACTCTTACTTTTTTACTTCAATACCCGTGATACACAAAAACCTATACATTATGTGAAAAAAAATGAAGACCGTATACGTGTGACAATGGCTTCATCTAAAACTAAAACCAAGACAAAAACAAAACAACCTACAAAAAAGAAAACCACACCTAAAAAAAAGCCTGTTAAAAAAACCAAACCTAAAACTAAAACTAAAACAAAAGAAACGGTTAAGAAACAAAAAGATACCCGTAAAAAAGTAAAACCAAAAAAGAAGCCTAAAAAAGTCATAAAGAAAGCACCGCCAAAAAAAGTAAACAAACCTAAAGACCTTTTTGCCAATGTCTCTTCTTCTAAAAAGC
>CAZXGY010000022.1:0-3235 GCA_964640455.1 uncultured Sulfurovum sp. | reverse complement strand
AAAAAAGTAAACAAACCTAAAGACCTTTTTGCCAATGTCTCTTCTTCTAAAAAGCCACCTAAAAAGAACATCATAAAAGTAAGTTCTAAGCCTATAAAGCCTAAACAAAACAATCTTATAAAAGTTTCAGATAAACCAAGTGCTAGTGATATGGTTTCTTCTTCGCTTAAGATACAAAAAAAGAGTGATAGAGGGATAGAGAATGCTTATTTTGCCCTCATTGAAGAGAAGCTCAAGGGTTGGCCTGCACAGAGTGAATATGCTGGGGAAATGGCAAAAGTATGGATAAAAGTACAACCTAGTGGACGTTTTGTATTTAAGGTGACTACTGCATCAGGGATTGATGCTTTTAACTCAGGACTTATAGCTTACCTTGAACAGTTGCAGCGTATAGGTTTCGGACCACATAAAGGTAAGAGACCCTATACGTTAAATGTAGAATTTGTAGCAACAGACTAAGTTAAGCGAATTTCTTCCTTCACACATAGTTAATTATTATAGAATATGATATGGATAAAGTATTGTAGTAAGATGGATGATTTATGATTTTAATATTAATTAATGAGTACTTCAAGACAGCCTTGATACAATACTTTATATAATGTCCAAATATAAAGGAAAAAGAGTGCAAAAATTAGTATTTATTTTAGTTTCATTAGCCTTATATAGCACAACAGTCTTCGCTGTAGATGCTACGCTTAAGATAGAAAAAGATGTGGAACAACGTGCTCGAATAGCTCTTGTTGATGGCTCCACGGTACAAGATCAGAAAGTATTTAATATCTTACTCTCTGACCTTAAAATATCGGGACACTTTTTAGCAGATAAGACACATCATACAGGAGATACAGCAAGTAACTTTATATTGCCTGCACTTAAAAACAGTGAGTATGTTTTAAAATATACCTTATCTAAAACCAATGGCAGTAAGTTTTTAATCCGTCTTTTCAATGCTTCAAATGGCAGTCAAATCTTTAAAAAATCTTATGCTATTCCAGGGAAAGCAAAAGTACCATTCCTTATACATAAAGCGATAAGTGATGTAAACAAGGTTTTAAAATTTCCTGATATTTCATGGATCAATCGTTATATTGTCTATGCAACATACACAACACCAGGGCGTAGTGAAATACGCTTGGCTGACTATACCTTTAACTATAGAAAAACCATCATTAAGGGTGGACTAAACCTTTTCCCTAAGTGGGCAAATGTAAAACAACGTAGTCTTTACTATACTTCATATAATGGCATGATACCTACACTGTATAAACTTGATATCTATACGGGTGCAAAAAGTAAGGTGATAAGCTCTGAAGGTATGTTAGTTTGTTCTGATGTAAGTCGTGATGGTTCAAAGATTTTACTGACTATGGCACCTGGTGGTCAAGCTGATATTTATGAACTGAATCTTGCAACACATTCTAAAACAAGAGTGACTAAGTTTAAAGGTATAGATGTAAATGGTAGATACAGTGATAATGAGCAACGTGTACTCTTTGTTTCTAACCGTTTAGGCTATGCAAATGTTTTTAAAAAATCACTACATTCTGCAGCTACTTCACAAGTCGTTTATCATGGACGTAATAATAATGCTTGTGATGCAAGTAATGATAATATAGTTTATTCAAGTAGAGAGAGTAAGAATGCTTTTGGACAAAATAAATTTAATATCTACTTGTCATCTGGTAGTTCAGGAAGTACAAGACCTATTACCACAACTGGGTCTAACCAGTTTCCTCGATTTTCTGCTGATGGTGCTGTGGTATTATTTTTGAAACAACAAGGTAATCGTACCTCTGTAGGATATACGAACTTGGCAAGTTTCCAAAGTTTACTTTTCCCGTATAACGGTAACAAAATACAATCTATTGATTGGTAATCTATTTATAATAAAGGATCTAATATGACACAAAAACTATTAATCATCTCAACATTGGCTACATTAATCTTCTCTGGTTGTGCACAAAGTGCACCTGATGCTCCGGGGACAAATAATGTATCTGGGACAGATGCTATTTCTGGAGATACTGTAAGTATTAATGAAAATAATTATGGAAATGAAAATAGCAATAGTAATGGTAACTACAACAGTAGTAGTGATGGGTTTAAATCTATTTATTTTGCTTTTGGTGATTATACTATTTCACCAAGTATGGAAACAAATATGAATACCAATATTCAAGTGGCAACTTCTGCAGGTGCGAAAATAAAAATAGAAGGTAACTGTGATGAGTTCGGAACAGATGAATATAACTATGCGTTAGGACTTAAACGTGCGAAAGCAGTGAAAGATAGTCTTATAGCACAAGGTATTACCTCTTCTAAAATGATTATGGTGAGTTTTGGTGAGAGTAGTCCTGTTTGTCAAACGCCAAGTGATAGCTGTTATGATAGAAACAGAAGAGTTGATATACGTTTAGCTAGATAAGGTCATGATGTTAAAGAAATTTTTTACGTTTATCGTGGTTGCTACGTCAGTTTTATATGCAGAGTCTTCTGTCTATGGTTTTGGTATGGAAGAAGAGACTATGCAAGCTGCACAAACAGCTCGTGCACCGTTAACAACAATGGCTGCTATGCGTCAAAGAATTGCGGAACAAGATGAGCGTATAGATGGTTTAACTACTATTATAGAAGGTTTGAGTGCTTCATTGAATGAGTTGCGTTCAAAGGGTGCTAATGATACTTCAAATGCTACACAAGGCAGTGATGTGTTACTTCAAAAACTTGCAGGTATGATAGATGAGATTAATGCAAACTATGTACGTAGAGATGAAATCAATAAGGTTTTGTCAAAAAGTACAAAAACATCTACACCTACACCTAAAAAAGTAGTAAAGAGTAAGAGCCAAGTAAGTACATTAGAGGGGAAAAGTAATGCCACTCTCTATAGTGAAGGTGTAAGACACTTTGTAAAAAAACGTTATAGTGAAGCAAAAAAAAGATTTACTATTACCGATACTAAAGGGCATAAACCTGCTGCATCAAATTATTATTTGGGTGAAATAGCTTACTATACTAAGCAGTATGAAGATGCTATTTTTTATTTTAAAAAGAGTGCAGGACTTTACGATAAAGCAAGTTATATAGATACACTTCTACTTCATACTGCTATCTCTCTAGATAGAACGGGAGAAAAAGGTCAAGCAAGAATTTTTTATGAGAATATTATAGAAAATTATTCTGGGAAAAAAACAGCCCAAATTGCTAAAGACAGAGTGAAAAAACTTTAGAC
>CAZXGY010000021.1:0-10567 GCA_964640455.1 uncultured Sulfurovum sp. | reverse complement strand
AACTGGTTTTGCTGGTTTTGCTGGTTTTGCTGGTTTTGCTGGTTTTGCTGGTTTTGCTGGTTTTCTCGGAGGTGTACTCGCAGGATCGTGAGGGTCTGTACCCGCAGCTACCTCTTCTGTATCTGAGACGCCATCTCCATCACTGTCTTGAAAGGCTTTGTCTCCACAACCTGTCATAAGTCCTAAGGCTATTAAGCCCATAAAAAATGTTTTAAGTATAAATGTTTTAGAATGCATATCTAATTCCTCCTAATATGTTTTGTGCACTGTTGTGTTCTATTGTTGTTGCAGCTTTGTCTATTTCCATAAGGTGTTCACTATATTTTAAGTACTGATACTTTCCAAAGAGTGACCAATCTGCTGTAAGTGCGTATTCTAGTCCTACTTGTACACCATATACTCCGGTAGTAGAGGTAAGGTCTTCATCTCCCGCTACATGTGGTGTATGTGGTCTAGTATCCCAATTTAAAGTAGAGTATCCTGCCAGTACACCTATATATGGTTTGAGTATCACATCTGTAAATTGGTAGTTAATACTTCCATAAATGGTATCTAGTGTGATGAAATCTAGGTCTGTTCTTTGTCCTGAAAGCGTTACGAAGACATTGGGTGAAAGTCTATATCCTAGTCCCAACTCTACTAAGCTTCCTTTATCATCTAAGGCATCTGGGAAGATGTCTGCTCCTGCTGTTACGGTAGAGGTGACATCTAAGTTAGACACGCCTCCTGCTAGGTAAACAAACCAATCATTACTTTCTACTTCCATTACTGGTGCAGTCATCACTGGCTCTACTGGTTCGATGTCTCCTCCTGCGTATGCTCCTGTACTAAGTGCTATACAGGCACTCAGCACTAATGTAATATGTTTCATAATTTTCTCCCGTGTATTTTTACACATACCAATATTGTAGTATGTAGTATACTATAATATTGTTACGGAATTGCTTATTTGGCTAACTCTAACCATTCACATCGTATCAACTTCCATGAAAAAACTTGGAATGATGTCTATTATTGGCATTGTCATAGACATTTTCTACTCTTGTGTTTGTGATTTAAATCCAAAAAAATAATTCCATGACATTTTTTGGATAAAATCGTAGAAAAAGGCTTAATTCATGTATGCATTATCTTTTTTATATATTTCTTCACAACACTCAACAAAGAACAGTTTTATGGCACTTTTTGAAGAACACTTCAACAACATCATTTTGGCTACGGAAGCGAGTACTGCATTAAAATTATTCCATATACACCACCCTTATGCCATATATATCGATGCGGACACATTAGACATTGATATTGGCGTATTCATCGCTATGGTTAAAAAAAACCATAAGGACATACCAATTATCATTATTTCTAGCCACAGTAATAAGGCTACACTAATCAAACTTATTCATTTTAATTTTATATACTATTTTGAGAAACCTATTGATACAAAGATTCTAAAAGAATCCATAAAAACAATCCATTCTCTTGTAAAGCATCATGCTTGTATTCATTTGCATAGTGATTTAATATGGAAATATAAAACCTCTCAACCTATATATAAGTCTACAGAAATACCACTCATTAACAAAGAGTCTTCTTTGCTCAAAATTTTAATAAAAAATATAAACACTCCTACCTCTTTAAAGGTCATTATGTCTTTTGTTTATCAAGACAACCCGAACACACCAGTAAATAATAAGCTATCACAACTCATCAGCCGTTTAAATAAAAAGATTACTCGAATAGTGGATTCTCCATTAGCCCTTATCCAAAACCATCGAAATGGTAAATATTCAATCTGTTTTGAACTCTATACTTCATAAAACAAACAAAGGAATCCGATGATAAAACCTTTAATCATTATGTTATTTTTAGCACTAGGTGCCAATATTGCTGCCAATACATTTTTGCAAAATAAAGGTGCCTGTGATAAAGGTGTCATAAAAGGGTGTCGTAATGTTGCCATTGACTATGCTATGGGGAAAAGGGTTTCACAAGACTATCTTAAGGCTTTTTATTTTTTTAAAAAAGTATGTGATGCCAAAGATGCCAAAGGATGTGGTAACCTTGCCTATATGTATCTTTTAGGTAAAGGTGTGTCAAAAAATCCTATGTTATCTAATATATATTTTAGTAAATCATGTGACTATGGAGATATTGTGTCTTGCCAAAAACTACTTACGTGTCCTACCAAAGACTTAGATGAAAAAGCCAACTACTATCAAGCATGTGAAGATGGAGATAAATATGCATGTGGAAAACTTGGCTATATTTATGCCGTAGGCAAAGGTGTAGAAAAAAACCTTACTAAAGCGTTTATCTTCTTTAAGATATCCTGTATGGGTGGTCAGATAAAAGCATGTAGTAACCTTGCTATACTCTATTACACAGGCAAAGGAGTAAAACAAGATCGAAATAAAGCCAAAAAGTTTTTCTCACTGTCCTGTAACAAGGGATATGCAAAAGCATGTAGTAACCTTGGTGTCATGTACACCTTAGGTAAAGAGGTAATAAAAGATGAGAAAAAAGCTAAAAATCTTTTTACATTAGCATGTACCCATGGATATAAAAATGGCTGCATTTATCTACACATGAATAAGTATTTTGGAAAAGACGAGACCCCTATGAAGTGATGAATTGAAGATATGTATACTATACACTTATCAAAGCTATTAATAACAGAAATTACAGCTAGAACTAATAAAGGTTGGAGTTGCAGATATCTCCTATGTCAAACTTGAAAAAGGCTTTGCCTATTTGGCTGCAGTTATTGACTCGTATAGTAAGAAATACTCTCTTGGAAACTTTCAACCTATACTAAATATCTAGTCAAAAAAACATTTGAACGACAGTTGGATGCTATTATATTGAAAAGAGACACCATTTTTAGTTTGCTTAGAGGAAATGAATTTCAACAAATCGGACTTAATGGTAAAAAGCGTGTCAATTATTTTATTTCTTATTTTATCACTTGGAAGTAAGAAACTTGCATTAAATGAATCTATTTATGGGGAGCATTATATTTTATAATAATCCATCTTCTTTCATCTGATTTTGTATTGCCATGAGTATGTATGAGGTTACGGAACCTGCATAGTTTTTTCCTATTATATCATCCCACTCTTTTGGCATACGTAAATTTTTATTTTTCATTTCTATTTTATCTTTAGAGATATTTTTTTCCTGTTCTGTTTTTAAATCTGCTCCTGAAACAGCTTCGCTCATTCTTTTTAATCTGCTCATTTTATCTTTCATAATATTATCTCCTCCATCATTTCTTTGACTTCTTTGGAAAATGCTTTAAACTCTTTAGCTGCTTTTGATTTTTTATCATACTCTGCAACGCCTAACCCTTGATCAAGTGCTTTCCCATAATCTGCTCTACGTCTTAGTACTGTTCCGAACAAAGAAAAATGTCTATTCTCTTCAACATAATCAATCAAGTCATCCAATTTTGTTTTCTTAGGATTAATATCATTAATAAGCACTGTTGTTTTGATCTCTTCATTCATTGCTTTACTTATCTCATCAAGTACCTTTTCAAAACGCATAAGCCCCAAAAGTTCAGTACCACTATCTGATACTGGTGTAATAACAATATCACTCATAATAATAGACATTCTATTAATATCACTATCAAAACCACCTACATCGATGATAGATACACGAGCATCATTATCTCTTGCAATATATTTATTGAGATCTTTTAGATTATCAAAATTTCTTACTCTAAATGGTTTGTCTCTAAATTCATTTGTATAGGTAAGAGTTTTTTGAAAATCAAGATCTATGATTTCAATATTATATTTACTCTCTAGTTGTGTGGCTAAGTTCCAAGCTATAGTACTTTTTCCTACACCACCTTTAGTGTGAGCTACAGAAATAATCATATAATCCTCCAATATTTTAAATATTATAGCAATATGTACATTAAATGTACATATTATTTATATTTTATAAATGTATATAGACGTTTACAAAGTGAAATAATGTTATTATAATTGTATTGATAAAGGATGTATATGCTTAAAAAACTCTTTAAATACCAAGAAAGACTACAGCAATCACATAACATTGAATACAAAAGATATCTCTATAAAACCTTAGACTTTGAGAATAAAATGATAGGGATATTTGGCGCACGAGGTGTAGGTAAAACCACTATTTTATTTCAATATTTATCGCACTTGCAAAATGAAAATAAAAAGGCTCTTTATATATCTTTGGATTATCCTTTTTTTACTGGTGTAGATATTATTGAAATAGTAGAACAGTTTATTAAAGAAGGCGGACAATACCTTTTACTTGATGAAGTACATAGGTATGCAGATTTTAGTACCTATCTTAAAACCCTATATGATCTTTTTGATATTCATATCATCTTTACAGGAAGCAGTGCCACTTCTATACTTAATGCACAAAGTGATTTAAGTAGGCGTGTCACACTCTATAAGCTTCATGGGTTTTCTTTTAGGGAGTACCTAGAATTAAGATTCAACACTGCCTTGCCAGTATCAACTCTAGAAGATATTACCTCCGCACATATATCTATTTCCAAGTCATTATTAAAAGATATACCAAATCTCTCCATTTTAGAAGAGTTCCAAAACTACCTCAAACATGGGTATTACCCATTTTATTTTGACAAACAAAGCTCCTACTATGAAAACCTTCTAAATACTATTAATCTAACTATTGATATTGACCTAACTTCTCTAGGTTTGATTGAACAAAAGTATACCTACAAATTAAAACGTCTTTTAGAAGTTATTTGTGAAAGTAAACCTTTTGAAGTAAACTTCACCAAGATATCCCAGGTCTCAGAGATTAGTCGTGCGAAACTTTATGACTACATCACTTATTTAAACGATGGAGAAATGCTACTGCTTGTAGATGAAAATATCAAAGGAATTAAAAAAATTAATAAACCAGCAAAAATATATCTCAATAACACAAACTTACTTTTTGCCTATTGTAAAAATGCAGAAAAAGGAACTATACGAGAAACTTTTTTTGCAAACCAAACCTCTTTAAATCACACATTAAAAATAAGAAAAGAGGGAGATTTCATTATTAATAACAAATATATTTTTGAAATAGGGGGTAAAAATAAAAAATTTACACAAATAAAAGATCTTAAAGAAAGCTATGTTGTCTCTGACAATATAGAGATAGGTTCCAGAAATAAAATACCATTATATCTTTTTGGTCTAATCTACTAAAATGTACATTTTCTGTACATTAAAGATACATATAATGTACATTTAACATATTAAATATGGTTTTTTACTTGACTTTTTATTTTATTTTAGGTTTAAATTGGTATAATATGAATACCAAGACGGTCTTTTCTGACTTTTAAAAAAGCCCAATCATTCAAATGAATGATTGGGCTTTTTTTCGTTAATAAGCTTTTTTATTTTTATTGTATGTTATAATAACCTAATCAACTTTTTAAAGTACTTATCTAAAAGTATTTTAAAAAGTTGTCATACTGGAAAAGATTGTCTTGGTAAACCTTTTTTCTAGTTTTCAACTAATCCAAACCAAGGATTAGAAGATGACGAATCTTCCCCTAACCTATTTTTCCAGTGTTAGTCAAACTCGTACACAAGGCACTACCACCATGTTGTGAGTGTAGCATTATTTCATCCCCCTTTTGATGCTGCACTTAAATCACTATTGCTCTCAAACCTCCCCAACCACACTAAAGCCTTTACTAAAAAAGCAGACTTTGAAAAAAACCATACCTTTGAGCCTACGCATACAGTCATTGACACTGCTCGCTTCTTACGCTTTAACACTAAAAAGTTCACCAATATCCTCATTTTCGATATTGATACCTTTCCTAGCTTTGATTTTAAGCCCTCTTTGTCCCAGATGCATGCACACTTCTATAATCTCACAGGATTTGAGCCTACTTGGACACTAACAACTGAACGTGGTTACCATATTGCTCTTATTTTAAATGAAGGCATCTTCAACACACACAGAGATAATAAAACACCCACAAACCAGTATCAAGCACTATTGACTCTAAAACAAACTATCTCTTCTCTCATCGATGCAGATGAAAATGCTTCAAACCGTACTGTAGGCATCTGGAGAAATCCTCTTACCCATACAAATATCTTCACTGGAAAAACCTACACTATAGAAGATCTTCTTTTTGAGATGGCTATCCCTCTAAAAAAAGAACGTCCACAATTCACTATAGGACAACTCCTCTCCAACAATACATCTCTTACTATGAAAAAAAATCCGCACAATAAAATCTTAGCAGCCATTGATAAAGGATTTTATGTAGGACATAGAAACAAGTACCTTTTTGCCTATGGATATAAGTTACTTTTTGAGAACAGATCATTAGAGGCATCACTAGAGTCTCTTATCTCTCAAGAGAACTTCTCTTATGATGAACCTCTTACTTCTTATGAAGTAAAAATGATTACGACTTCTATACTAAAACTTCTCCCTACCATGTATACCAGTACAACCATGAAAAAAAGAGGGAAACTCTCCAACCTTATGTGGAAACTAAATATCCATGGCACCTCACAAAGAAGAGCCTTTGCAGGATGGCATACTTCCAAAGAAAGACGTGCCTCTACTTTGAAACAAATCACACAAAGCATGATAGAAGCTTTTGATACAGGAAAAACACTCACTACCACACAGATAACAGCACAACTACAAAAATCTAAAAAAACCATCCAACGCTATGAACAAAACTACAACCTAAACAGTTTTATTTTTATGTCCTGGCACAAAGCACAAACAAAAAGAGCAGCCTGCAAAAAAAAGCAAAAAAAAATAGATATTAGACCGTTTGTCCAAGATAAAGTACTACGCTCCCTTAGCTTTCATTTTTCAGAATTTACCGCCTCTGATACCATCACAGACAAAGACCACACTAGAAAAATCCAATACCTCAAGGCACTTTACCCACTCATCGCCTGATTATCTGCCTAGAGCTCTGTCAATTTTTTAGATGTCTCAAGGGTAGGGGGTACAAATAAAATTAGGGTTACTTTTACATAAGTGTCAAGTGCAATCCAAAAATGTACCACAACGCAGAGCAAATATGTACCAGTTAGCAACTAAAAAAGTTGCACCTCCAGTTAAAGAATTCCTGCCTTTCGTTTTTGTTTGAGTCTGTAGCTTTCTCCTTGTATATTGATAATGTGACTATGGTGAATAAGTCTGTCTAAAATAGCAGCTGTTAAAGCTTCATCATTATTGAGTACTTCTTTCCACTTTGTGAAAGGTAGGTTTGTAGTAATGATAATAGAACCTGTTTCATACTTTTTGTTGATGACTTGAAAGAGTAAGTTAGCTTGTGCTTCATTGAGCTTTATATACCCAAACTCATCAAGTATAAGTACTCTGTTTTGCATAAAACGTTTGAGATAGTTATCAAGCTTGTGCATATACTGAGCACTTTCAAGTTGCAAGAGTAAATCTGCCATGGTCATGAACCTTGTTTTTATTCTACTTTGTGTACATAAATACCCTAGAGCTATAGCCAAATGTGTTTTACCCACACCACTGGGACCCAAGAGTAATATGTTTTCTTTTCTTTCTACAAAGGCTAAAGAAGAGAGTTGTTGGAGTTGGGTTTGGTTTAATGAAGAACTTTTATATTCAAAGGTTTCCATCGTTTTAAGTACAGGAAATCCTGCTGTCTTTAGCACCATGGCTTTACCTCTTTGTGCACGTTGTTTGGATTCTTCCTCAAGCAGTGCTAAAAGATAGTCACTATAAGAAAGTGATTCTTTTGCAGCATCATCTGCAATGGACTGATAGCCATTAAGCATGGCAGAAAGTTTAAACTCTTTACAATACTCCTCTATACGATTATGAAGCATAACGTTCTCCTTTAAGTAACATCTCTTCATAATCATTCAATGTTGTGAAGTAGGTAATATCCATTTTTGAGATAGGTGCTTTGGGGAGTTCTACTTCTTCTTTTCTTGGGTTACTTAGTTGTGGCAAGTACGGTGTAAGATATGCTTTTTCCTCTACTAGCCTTTTGGCTGGCTTCTCTCCTGTAGTCCCATGAATGCGTTCATTGGTTTTTGCAACCCATGCAAAGACATAGCTGTTTAAAAGTGCAGGCGTTATCTCGATGCTACTACCAACCAAAGAGGCTTTAAGTGGTATATAGAAGTTCTCTTTTAAGTATCGGTTAAACCTTTCTACTTTTCCTTTGGTTTGTGGTCGATAAGGTTTGCATACCTTTGCACAAAATTGTCTTTACTAAATGCTAAAAAGTCTTGATTGAAGCCATGTCTATTTTTACCATATTTATCTCGTTTAATAATCGCAGACTTCAAGTTGTCATAGAGGATAGTTTGTGGTGTTCCTCCAAAGTACATAAATCCCTCTTCATGGCACTTTTGCCACACTGATTGTTCCATACTATTTGTAAAGTATACAAAGGGTGCTCTGCTATACCCTAGCATCATGACAAAGCCATAGATGGGATTTTTACCTTTACGTATAAATGTCCAATCAACTTGTGCTTGATACCCAGGCTCTGTCTCAAAGCGTTCTGTCTCTTGAGGTTTTATAACACCTTGGTGTATTTCATACCAAAGTTTCATATAGCTTTGCAAGATACGCACTTGTCCTGTATATCCTTTATTTGTTATCTCTTCAAGTATGACAGTGGATGGGATACGCTTTGGGAGTGCTTGCATCAAACGTGCATCAATAAAATCTTTAAAGGGATCTACTAAACTTTTATATGACCTTTTTCATAAGGCTTCATCTCTTCTTCTTTTAGACGTTTACCCACGGTTCTTCTATCCAATTTACATATCTTCGCAATAGACCGTATGGAATGCCCTTGTTTGTGTAGGGTATGTATCACTATAAACTCCTCAGTTTGTATCATGCACAACCTCCTTTTATTTAGAAGATTGTACACCTTTTTAGTGGTACATTTTTACTCTGCACTTGTGGTGTATTTTAGCTTAACACTTAACAATAAAGGTATACTTTGATTTAACTGGGCATATTGAAAAAAAATATATTTCCAAAATACCCTTATTAATATTTTATTATTACTATATAATCTTGTAATATGAAATAGAAAGGTCTATGTGATGGAAAATTTATTTAGCCAGGGAATTACAGAATTAAAAAATAAGTTAATTGATACAACTAGACGGAATAAACTTATAAATTATAAGAGACCTTCAAAAGCACGAAATTTAAAAATTATTGAAGGAAGCTGTGAACACTTCCCTTAGCACTGGTTTTTTATTGACAAATGCTATAGAGGGAAGAGGTTCATAACTTCTATTTATTACGGCATCACGCAAAGCGATGAGACGACTCTCGTGCTCCCACTCAAAAGCAAGTTGGCTCTGTTTTCCCCTTTTGTTTTTTCGTGCTGCATAATAGGCATCAAATAGATCCACTAAAAGCTGACTTTTCTCCAATGTCTCTTGTCTTGAAAATAAATCGTCCAAGTTTTATTCTTGATATTGAGAATTGTCATCATAATAGTAATATCTTGTTTTTGTGTTAAGAAAATATTAAGCTAGAAATACTAAAAATTAAAATTCGTCCCGCTGAAGCGGGAATCAATGAATCCATAAATACATGTTTTGCATGTATTTAGTTTTTGAGACAGCGAATACTGAAGCCGTTAGCACGATCGCTGTTACTGATGCGCGCACCTGCTTCGTTTAAGATCAGGCGCCGTGAAAGTGTACCATCTGTGACAGAAGTCCAATAGTAACCGCGTGTATCGGCAACGTTGAGCATACCATTGTAACGGAAGTTGTAGCCGGCCATAGGCAACTTCAACTGTTCAAAAGCCCCAGCAGCAGTAATACTGCTCCAGCTTTCTTCCTCTGTAAACAGTTCACTATACGTAGGTACTCTATACCCAGTTGGACAAACACCTGTACCATCAGTTTTAGCAAAAAAAGCAGATCTTATAGCACCATTGTCATCTACTCCTGCATCTACCCAGTCATTTGGTGCTGCATTAATAATAATGAAATCCCCATGCCCTACAGTGTTTACATTGCTGGCTAGAGTAGGAGTGGTACCCGATGTACTATCTTGATGACCATCAAATCCCCTACCCCACTGATAGTAGTCTCCATAACACGCTACATCTGTAGGAGCTGTACAAATCTCTGCAGCCCCTAGGTTTCTGTCTAGCCATACTCTCCCTGTCGTGTCATTGGTGACACACCCATACGGTGTACCATTATGTGTGACTGTAAAGTCAGTAATCGTAAGTGTAGCTGTTTGTGTGATGGTTGCCGTACCATCATTGGCAGATAGATCATACGTATACGAAGCTTTGGTTTCAAAGTCTGGGGTAGCTCCTACAAAAGTAACCACACCTGTAGCAGAAACATTAAAGTCTGCAGCATCTGCACCTGCGAGACTGTAAGTTACTGCTCCTGCTGCATTAGCTGTGGCTGAAGCATAATCGGTAACAGGGGTACACTCTTCAAGAGAAACTGCAGGAGCCGTTGATGTGAAAGAAAAAACTGGTTTTGCTGGTTTTGCTGGTTTTGCTGGTTTTGCTGGTTTTGCTGGTTTT
>CAZXGY010000020.1:0-10934 GCA_964640455.1 uncultured Sulfurovum sp. | reverse complement strand
AACCCTTTAGCAGGTATAGCAAAACTCAAAGAGCAGATAAAAACACTTAAATCAGATGTACAAGCAGCACAATCAGCTACGAAAAAAGAGTTAAGTGCTACGGAACTAAAAGGTGCAACGGTTATCGTAGAAGAGGTAGAGACAGGGGATATTAAAGAGCTTATCGATGAAGCGAAGAACAAATACCCTAACATTGCCATTATGCTTTTTCAAAAGAAAGGTGATAAGGTGATGATAGCTTGTGGTTCTAAAGAGACTGCTATCAAAGCAGGGAACTGGATAAAAGAGATAGCACCAATTCTTGGTGGTGGAGGGGGAGGTCGTCCAGACTTCGCTCAAGCTGGTGGGAAAGATGCTTCTAAAATAGCTGAAGCAACGCAAAAAGCCTTGACCTATTTAGAGGAAAATCTCTAATGGGTGAATTCTTCGCTAACTATGGACATATACTTGTATTTTTACATGTGCTTTCTGCTTTTATTTGGGTAGGTGGTATGGTTGCTATGCGTGTGGCAGTACATCCTGTCATCGCACGTGGTGGTGTGACAGATGCCCAGATGCTTCAGACAAAAATGATTTCTGAAATTATAGAACCTAAACAGAGATTAGGGATTACCTTGCAAACAACGGGTAGACTTTTCAATCTAGTGATGCCCTTTATCATTATTTTGTTTGCTACAGGACTCATGATGGCTATCTCGTTAGGTGGACACCATGGAGAGCTTAAGACTTTGTTTGTGTCTAAAGAGATACTATGGAGTATTATGGCTTTAAACTATGGCTATATGTACTACAAACGTGCGACTGCATGGAAAATGTTTAATCAAGGTAAAGTAAAAGAAGCCAAAGCAAGAATGAAGTGGACGGCAAATGTACTTTTACCGCTAAATATTGCACTTGGTTTAATAGCACTTTGGATGGGTGTTACACTTCGAGGCTTGTAGGGTGTTGTACCCTTACAACACCTTTTTGGAGGCAGACTTTTGGTGTTGTGAGGGCACAACACCCTACGGGAAAATAGTATGATACATCTTGCATCAAATTCAGAGTCAAGAGCTTTACTACTCAATAACTTTGGTGTAGACTTCATACAAAAATCACCAGACTATGATGAAGAACAAATTACTACACCCATAGCCAAAGACTTTGTCTATACTGCAAGCAAAGGGAAACTCGAAGCTGCCATAAGAGAGTTTGGACTTGAAGTACCTCTACTGTGTGCCGATACTGTCATTGCTGCGGCAAATGGTAGCATACTTCGTAAAGCCAAAGATGTTGAAGATGCCAGACGTATTTTAAACATACAAAGTGGCTCGACTATTTCTATTATCTCTTCGTTACACTATAAGTCAAAAACTTTAGCTTTTTCTGATGTCTCTGCGACACATTATCACTTTGCACCTTTTGAAGAAGCAGATTTAGAAGCTTATTTAGAGAGTGGATTATGGAGAGGTAAGGCTGGTGGTTGTATGGTAGAAGGATTTTGTAAAAAGTATATTAAGTCTGTAGATGGGTTTGAGAGTACGGCGATGGGATTACAAGTAGAAGTGTTAATGCCATGGATAAAGAGAGGAGAGTAAGATGTATGAAAATGAATTAAAAGCGTTACATAAAGCAGGACGTTTTAGAGAACGACATATTTTTGATGTGAGACTACATGATTTAGCATCTAATGATTACTTAGGACTCTCTACGAATAAAAAACAGTTTAAAAAAGCAGTAAAACTTGTAGAAGAGTATACGGTGATTAGTTCAAAAGCAAGTATGTTAGTGAATGGGTATCATCCTATTCATCGTATATTTGAGACAACTATGGCAGAGCAAAATGGCTTTGAAGAAGGCTTGATTGTAGGAAGTGGTTTCCTTGCAAATATGGCACTTATAGAAGCACTTGTACGTAAAGGTGATATGCTCTTTATGGATGAAGAGTATCATGCCTCTGGTGTGATGGCGGCAGAACTTTTAGGTGATAGGGTAGTCACTTTTAACCATAATGATGTAGAAGATTTGAAACATAAACTTGAAGCACATCCTGCCAAGCGTCAGATAGTCGCAGTAGAAGGTGTCTACTCTATGGGTGGAGACTTATGTGATAAGGCCATTTTTGAATTATGCGATGAAGTAAAAGCTTTGATGATAGTCGATGAAGCACACTCTGCGGGTGTTTTAGGAGTAAATCTATTAGGTATATTTGAGCATTATGGTATTAGACCACATGAAAGACATATTAAAATGGGTACTTTGGGTAAGGCATATGGCTCTTATGGCGCATATATTTTAGCCTCTTCTGAGATTATTACTTTTTTGGTGAATCGTGCAAAACCTATCATTTATTCAACGGCTCCTTCTGTGTTTGATACAGCTTTGGCTTTGGTAAATTTTGAGCATATTCAAAAAAATGCAAATAAGTATAGGAAAAAAATAGATAAACGTCAAAAAATGGTAAAGAAATTTTTAGGCATTATGCCTCAAAGTCTTATTTTCCCTATGGATATGCCTAGTAATGAACATACGCAGTTTATGCAAAAGGGCTTGATGGAACAAGGTTATCTTGTGGGAGCCATTAGGCAACCAACCGTTACTAAACCTATGATGAGAGTCATTTTAAATACAAGCATATCGTTAAAGCAGATTAAGCATGTATTGGCACTCATTAGGCATAACTCGGTACAATAATGGTTAAAATAAATTAAAAAAGGTCATCAGTGTTTAGTAGTCTAATCAAAGGTTCTATTATCTTAGCAATGTTATTTGGTGTAGCATTGACTGCAGCTTTTATCTATGCATATGAAGAGATCTCTTTAGATGCAGATAAACTTATTAACTATAAACCTGAGACCTCTTCTATCGTCTATGATAGAAATGGTGAAAAGTTAGCTTATGTATTTAAAAAGCAACATCGCCTTTATGCACGTTATGATGAGATACCAGGCTTTCTCGTAGAAGGTCTTGTGGCTATGGAAGACACACAGTTTTTTGAACACAATGGTGTGAACCCTGATGCCATACTACGTGCAGTGGTAAAAGATATTCAAGCAGGTGCTTTTGTTGAGGGTGGAAGTACACTTACACAACAACTCATAAAAAATAAAATTTTATCAAATGAAAAAAAACTTGCACGTAAAATAAAAGAGGCCATTTTAGCTCTTAAAATCGAACATGAATTAAGTAAAGAAGATATTATCGAGCGATACCTCAATGAGATATCGTATGGCAATAACTACTTTGGTGTAAAGACAGCAGCCAATGGCTACTTTCATAAAGAGATGAATGAACTTACACATAAAGAGATGGCTATTTTGGTAGGGCTTCCAAATGCACCTAGTTTTTATAACCCATTAAAACACTATAAACGTGCACTTAACCGTGCAAATAATGTACTGTATCGTATGAAAAGCATAGGGTGGATTACTAAAAATGATTACCTTAAAGCTGTAAAAGAGTCTCCAAAAGTCTATAAAACATCACTCACTCAAAATATTGCACCTGAAATAGTGGATGAGGTGTTGAGACGTTTTAAAGGAAAGCTGGGAGATGTACGTACAGGTGGATATGAGATTTATACCACTATTGATATGAAACAACAAGCGATTGCTAAAGAAGCAGTAGCATTTGCTTATAACAAAGCATTAAAGAAATATAGAGAAGATGCAAACAGTTCTACACTCTCTACAGCATTTGTAGCAGTAGAGAGTAGTACCGGAGATATTTTAGCTATGGTAGGGACAACAGATTATAAAAAATCTAATTTTAACCGTGTGACACAGTCAAACCGTCAGCCTGGTTCTGCCTTTAAGCCATTCATTTATCAAACAGCGTTAGACATGGGTTATAACCCTGCAAGTCCATTGACAGATTTAGCTAGAACATTTCAGTACTATTATAAAGGAAAACCTAAAATCTGGTCTCCTAAGAACTATGAGCATGATTTTAAAGGGTTTATTTCATTTAGAGAAGCACTGGTACACTCGCGTAACTTGGCAACAATTAACCTTGTGTCAGACTTGGGGGTAAGTACTATACGTAAAAGATTGGCGTTTTTAGATGTTCCTCATATCCCTAGAGATATGTCTATTGCTCTTGGTAATCTTGGACTCAGTCCTCTTAAAATGGCACAAATATTTTCAGTTTTCGCCAATAAAGGGCATATGATTGAGCCTAGGTTGGTGAGTAAGATTATTTCTAAAGAGGGGGCCATTATCTATGAGACACGCCCTAAAGAGATAGCGGACTTTACAACACCAGAACAAGCGTACCTTATGACAGATGTCTTAAAAGATGTGGTGAAGCGAGGAACAGGAAGAAATGCACGTGTTAAAGGCATAGAACTCGCAGGAAAAACAGGTACAACAAACAATAATATAGATGCATGGTTCTGTGGTTACTCTCCAACGATTGAGACTATTGTTTGGTTTGGTAGAGATGATAACAAGCGTATAGGTAGAGGGGCAACAGGTGGTGCATTGGCTGCACCTGCATTTGCATTTTATTATAAAAAACTTTTAAAGCTTTACCCAGATACTAAACGTACTTTCGACATACCTCAAGGTGTTTTCAAAGGTACCTATGAGGGTAAGTCTGAACTCTATACCCAAAATTCTCCCCTTCCAAATGCACAAAGAAAGCCTATTCATCCTTATGATGAACTGGTAGAAGAAAAGACAGAGATGGTAGAAGATATTGACCCTGAAGAGGGAGAGATAGAAATGGCAACGCCAATTAATATTGATGATACACCTACGTATGATGAAGATGAATCACAAGATATGATGGGGGATGCCTTGCATCCACAAAGAAAAGTGCCACTTATGCCTGTCTCTAATGATAGTGGCGAGTTATTTTAAAGGATACAAATGCATAGTTTTGCACCAGAGATTATTTTGATTACCATATTGAGTTTAGTAATATTCTCAGATGCACTTGCTAATAGATTAAAGATACCATCGGTATTTATATTACTTATTGGTTCATACCTTATATATACTTATTTTAAGCCAGCAGTACCTATAGACTTGGCTGCAAACTTTTCTACTATTATACTTTTTTGTATTCCTCTTATTTTTATGGGAGATGCTTTACATCTCCATTTCTCAGATATTAAAAAACATGCATGGAGTATTTTCTACTTGGCAGTAGTGGCAGTGGCTCTTTCTATTACTGTAGGGGCTAGTTTATCGTATTTTAACGTCTATGAAGGGTTAAGTTTAGGAGCTTACGTTTCACTCTTTGCTATCAATATGGCTACAGATGCTGTCAGTGTACAGTCTGTACTCTCTAGATTTAAAGGTATTAGTCATGATATTAAAGTACTTATTGAGGGAGAGTCTTTAGGTAATGATGCTACGGCAGTTATTGCATTCTTCTTTATAGGACTACCATGGATGATGTCTGGGTATATTGATGCAGGTCATGCAGCGTTGGATGCACTTAGAGTCTTTGCTGTAAGTACACTTGTTGGGTTGGGGCTAGGTTTTGGATTTTATCTGCTAATGAAACTCTTTTCTAACAAAAGAGGGGAACTCTTTGCCTTCATAGTAGAAGCCTATGTAGCGTATGTACTTGCAGAAGAGATGCATGTATCTGGAATACTTACGCTTATTGTTGCTATTGTAGCAACTAAGGCATGGATAGATTCTGATTTGGAAAATGACAACTCAAAAAATAAGACTAGAAGCTTTATGCGTACACTACGTCTAAGTGGCATAGAAACAACTACACATGAGAGACTAGAGTATATTTATGAAATGGCAAAAGAGTTCGGATACATCGCAGCGGTAATGATATTTTTTGTACTTGCAGAGATGGTAGACTTTCACCTACTTTGGGAGTATAGAGTTGAAATAGTGACTATGTTTATAGCCACTACGCTTATACGAGCTATCTCTATGGCTAAGTTTGCTTTTTTTGGTACAGTAAAGGCTTTACAGTCCATCAAACCTGTAGGTCTTGAGGGATGGTTTATCTTGACTTTCTCTGGTATGAAAGGAGCGTTGTCTATTATTTTGGTACATATGATACCCGATAGTTTTGCACATAAAGAACTCTTTGAAGCAGTGACTATAGGTGTAGTAGTACTCTCTATTTTTGTTTATGGTACAACATTATGGACATACTTTACGTTTTTTAAGAAAGAAGAAGAGAAGAATTTGTTTAAGTAGAAAGTATTAAGTGTTACTCCCATCTGAGTGATGGGAGTAAGATGTATTATTCTGCGATTTGAATAAAACTTGTTTCAATAATATCAGAATAAATAGAACCTTCTAATACTTTAGCCTGTTTATTATACATACTTCCATCTGTTCCTACAACACAGGCTACATTACCAGTAGTAACACCACTATAGTATTCAACATCACATTCAACTTGGTCATTCTTTTTACCATAGTCACCACAATTTACAGTGTTTGATTTTTCTTCTGTCAGTACACCTCTAAGGTTTTCTGATAATCTATCTTTAAATAATTGTGACTCACAAATACCAGATGGTAGATTTTTCAAAATAACAATATATTTTTTATCATTTATTGGATTTTTATCACTTCCTCCACCACATCCAGAAAGTAGTAATGCACTTAGTGCGAGTGTTGTTAGCCCTAATTTTTTTATCATAGTTTTTCCCTTTTAATAATTTATAAATAGAGTATAGTATAAAAATATCTAGAATAGGATAAAAATGAAGAGAGAGGAAGAAGAGTCTACATATCTACCCAAGGTAGATATGTAAGTAAGATTAACAAGAGTAAGTAGCAATGTACTCGAATGCTGTTGGACGACCTTCTACTGGGTAGACGTGTCTATCAAACATATATTCAGAGTATTCCATTACATATGCAGAATCCATAATAGGAGCCAAGAATGCATGGTCTTTTTCAAGGCCTTCTAGTGAATCTCTAAAAGTACTTGGAAGCTCAGGTATTTTACGCTCAGCTAGTTCTTTTCTTGAGATTTCAAATAAGTCTTCATTTACAGGACCAACAATTGGGTAACCACCTTGTTTGATACCATCAAGACCAGCTATCATTAGTACAGAAAATGCAAGGTAAGGACAACAAGTAGAGTCTGGGAAACGAGTCTCAATTCTAGTAGCCATTTCACCTGCACCATAAGGAATACGACAAGCAGCTGAACGGTTTTGGCTAGAGTAAGTAAGAATACGTGGCGCTTCAAAACCTGGAAGTAGTCTCTTGTAAGAGTTTGTACTTGGATTTGTAAATGCTGCAACTGCTTCTTTGTGCTGGAAGATACCAGAAAGGTAATCAAGTGCAGTTTTGCTTAGGTTTGCATATTCACCCTCTTTATAGAAAAGGTTTTTACCATCTTTCCAAAGTGACTGGTGTACGTGCATACCGTTTCCGTTATCATTGTAGATAGGCTTAGGCATAAATGTTGCAGTTTTACCATTAAGGTGTGCAACCATTTTTACTACATATTTGTATTTTTGTACATTATCTGCAGCTGTGATGATGTCAGAGAATACGATACCAATTTCATGTTGCCCTTGAGCAACTTCGTGGTGACCAAGCATTACTTCAAGACCTACTTCTTCAAGAAGTAACATCATTTCAGCTCTAAGATCAACCGCAGAATCTGTAGGCATTACTGGGAAGTAACCACCTTTAACTCTAGGTCTGTGACCCATGTTTCCATACTCACCATAGTCTTCAGCATCAGCCCAGTGACCTTCGTCAGTCTCAACTTTAAATGATTGGTGGTTGTCATTGTCAACAATTTTAACATCATCAAAGATGAAAAATTCATTTTCAGGACCAAAGTATGCTTCATCAGCGATACCAGCATCATCTAGTGCTTTAAGTGCTTTTTTAGCGATTGATCTTGGACATTTTGCATAAAATTCATTTTTATAAATATCATAAACATCACAAATAAGAATCACTGTACTATCAGCAGTAAACGGATCCATAAATGCTGTACCAACATCTGGTCTAAGAAGCATATCTGATTCATGGATTGGTTGCCATGCTTCGATAGATGAACCATCAAACGGAAGACCTGCTTCGATCATTTTATCATCTACAGCAGATGCTCTGTATGAAATATGGTGCCATGCACCTTTAATGTCTGTAAATCTAAAGTCAATAAACTCAACTTCATTCTCTTCACAATACTTGTTAAACTCTGCTATGTTGTTTACGAATTTACCCATGTGTAACTCTCCTAAATTTAATTTATCTGTACATTATAGCCATTCTAAAATAAATAAGTTAAGAAATTCTGTTTAAAAAGTAATCAATTGTTTATCTCGCCCTTGAAAAGAAACAGCTTGGGTATATCCAATGTCTTTTGCAAGTGCAATAGCCAAGTCATAGCCTGCACCTATTTGTTCTACAGCATGTGCATCTGATGAGAATGTAATCGGTATAGCTAAATCATATGCCTCTTCAAGTAAAGCACGTGATGGGTACATTTCACCTATAGGCTTACGTAAACCTGCTGTATTTATTTCCATTACCATGTTAGAAGTTTTAATGGCTTCCAGTACATTTTTAGCTAAAAGTCTCACATCTTGTTTAGGCATAAACTTGAATACTTTTATGAGGTCAAGGTGTCCTACAATGTCAAACTTTCCAGACTTTGCCATGGCTTCCGTGGCTTCAAAATAGGCTTGCCAGATTTCATCTATATCTTTGCTTTTCCAACCACCTATAAATTCTGGGTTGTCAAAGCCCCACTTGTCTATAAAATGCACAGAACCTATGAGGTAATCTACATTTGCACCCAGTACACGTTCATCCATATGTCCTTGGAGCCAGTCTACTTCATAACCAAGTAAAATGTGTATCTCTTTTTTGTATTTCTCTTTTGCGGTAAGTATATCGTTTGTATAAGCTTGCATATCACAAAAAGGAAGACGATACTTCTCATCAAAATCCATAGGTGCATGCTCAGAAAAACCATAAATATCTATACCTAACTCTATGGCTCTTTGAATATACTCGTCTACGGTTCCCTCTGCATGGTTACAGCGTGTGGTATGGTTATGTAAATCTATTCGTGTTATATTGTTCATAATGATGATTTTAGCATAGAAAACTACTTTTTACTACTATTTAGCTAAAATAAGCATAATATTTTACAGAGGACAAATATGCATAATAAAGTAGAACTTTTAGCACCAGCAGGTAACTTAGAGAAGATGAAGATAGCTCTAAACTATGGTGCTGACGCAGTATATGGAGGGACTAGTACCTTTTCATTACGTATACGTTCTGGAAAAGAGTTCGATATGGAGTCTTATGCAGCAGGTATAGAATATGCCCATGCCCGTGGTAAAAAAGTTTACTCTACAGTGAATTCATTTCCTTTTAACTCACAAATAAAATTGTATGAAAACCACATTGCTAAAATTGCAGAGCTTAAACCTGATGCTCTTATAGTCTCTAGTCCCGGTGTGGTAAAGATAGCACACCGTATTGCTCCCGATATTCCTATTCACCTTTCTACTCAAGCCAATGTAATGAATGCTATGGATGCAGAGGTTTATTATGATTTAGGGGTACAGCGTATTATTGTGGCACGTGAGATTAGCCTTAAAGATTGTGAAGCGATTAAAAACCATCTCCCTAAATTAGAACTAGAAATCTTTGTACATGGTTCGATGTGTTTTGCTTACTCTGGGCGTTGTCTTATCTCTTCACTTCAAACAGGACGTGTACCTAACCGTGGGTCTTGTGCCAATGACTGTCGTTTCCCGTATGAGATTTATGCACATAACCCAGAGTCTGGTACTACATTTAGACTCGATGAAGAAGAGGGCATAGGTACCTACATTATGAATGCCAAAGATATGAATATGGCATCGCATGTGGATGAGATAATGAAATCAGGTGTCATTGACTCACTCAAAATAGAAGGACGTACGAAGTCTCCATACTATGCAGGTGTGGTGACTAAAGCGTATAGACATGCTATAGATGATTACTATGCAGGTGATTTTGATGAAAAACGTTACCAACGTGAACTTGGGACTACGCAAAACCGTGGCTTTACAGACGCTTACTTACTTTCACGTCCATTTGACAGAAATGACACAGAGTCTAATGACTTTTCCATACAGTATGGTACACATCAAGTAGCAGGACTCGTCAGTGAAGATGGGCTTACTTGGAAATGTAAAGACAAGACTTGTTTAGGTGATGCTGTGGAGATAGTACTTCCTATGGGAGCTACAATCGACCTAGTAGATAATGACATAGGTAAAATAGACGAAGTAGCAGGGCAGTACTGGCTTACATTTAAAAAGCTTACTACCAAAGAGGGTAAAGAGTTGGAGTGTGTACATAGTGGTAATGTAAATGACATACTACTACCTACAGAACTACCTGGTTACACTATCTTAAGACGTAAAATAGCAGAAGCGTTGGAGAAAAAGGGACTCACTGAAGACTCTACCCCAATGAAGCTAGAATCTGAACAAAAATAAATATAGGGGTCTGGTGATTTGTAATTTGTTGCAAAGCAATGAATTATGAATCACCTGACCTCAAATTAAGGAAAATAAAAATGAAATTTGTATCAATCGTAATGGGATCAAAAAGTGACTATACAATCATGACAGAGTGTGCCGATACACTTAAAAAATTTGGTGTACCGTATGAGCTCATCATCTCCTCAGCACATAGAAGCCCTGAGAGAACCAAAACCTATATGAAAGAAGCAGAAGCTAAAGGTGCACAAGTGTTCATCGCAGCAGCAGGTATGGCAGCACACCTTGCAGGAGCATTAGCAGCAAGTACAACTAAGCCAATCTTAGGTGTACCGATGGAGTCAGGACCACTTAAAGGTGAAGATGCACTTTTAAGTACAGTCATGATGCCTGCGGGTATGCCAGTTGGAACATTGGCTATTGGTAAAGCGGGTGCAGTCAATGCTGCGTATTTGGCTATACAAATTATGGCACTTCAAGATGATGAACTTAA
>CAZXGY010000019.1:0-10970 GCA_964640455.1 uncultured Sulfurovum sp. | reverse complement strand
TGTTGAAATGTTATTTTAATTAAAAATTATTTTAGAAAAATGTATCGTATGAAAATCTATACTATAAACTCTCTTAAATAACCAAAAGGCTATAATACTTTTACTATATTATGCAAGGAAAACCCTTATGTTTGAAACCGTCATCGGTCTTGAAGTTCACGTACAACTTAACACTAAAACGAAACTTTTTTGTGCTTGCCCTACCTCTTTTGCAGAACACCAAAATACCAACACTTGTCCTACGTGTTTAGCCCTTCCCGGTGCTTTGCCTGTGGTTAATAAAGAAGCAGCGATTAAAGCGATGAGACTTGGTTATGCCATCAATGCAAATGTAAATCATACTTCTCATTTTGATAGAAAATCATATTTTTATCCAGATAGTCCTTCGGCATATCAAATAACACAGCTCACCAAAGCTATTGTGCAAAAAGGTGAAGTGTTTATAGACCTAAAAGATGGAACAACAAAGCGTATAGGTATGACTCAGGCACACTTAGAAGCAGATGCTGGTAAAAATATGCATGAGGGTGACCACTCTAAAGTGGACTTGAACCGTTCAGGTACACCACTACTCGAAATAGTCTCTGATCCTGATATGAGAAGCTCTGAAGAGGCTGTAGCATTTTTGAAAAAGCTTCACTCGACAGTACGTTACTTGGATATCTCAGATGCTAACATGCAAGAGGGTTCGTTTAGATGTGATGTGAATGTCTCTATACGTCCAAAAGGGCAAGAAGCATTCGGTACAAGAGTAGAGATTAAAAATATAAACTCATTTAAATTTGTAGCTTCAGCTATTGCTTATGAAGTTCAACGTCAAACAGAAGCGTATGAAGATGGCATCTATGAAACAGAAGTTTATCAAGAGACACGCCTTTGGGATGTCGAAGCAGGTGAGACACGTTCAATGAGAGGTAAAGAGGAAGCAGCAGATTACCGTTACTTCCCAGACCCAGATTTACGTCCATTAGTTGTGACACAAGAGATGATATCTGAGGCAAAAATTATGCCTGAACTTCCAGATGCAAAAGTGAAGCGTTACGTGGAAGAACTTGGTATTAAGATGTATGATGCCTTGGTCATTACTTCGGATAAAGAGATGGCATACTATTTTGAAGAGATGTTAGAGCAGGGTGCTGTAGCTAAGACAGCAGTCACATGGTTTACCTCTGAGCTACTTGGACGATTAAACAAAGCAGGGTTCAGCATAGAAAACTCACCAATAGATGCCAAGACACTTGGTACGTTGGTGGCTAAAATCTCAGATGATACGATTTCGGGTAAAGGTGGGAAAGAGATACTTGACCACATGATGGAAAATGAGAGTCGTGACGTGGATGCCCTTATTGATGAATTAGGACTTGCTCAAGTAAGTGATGATGGGGCAATTTTAGCTATTATTGATGAAATACTTGCAGCTAATCCTGAAAAAATAGAACAATACAAATCTGGTAAAGATAAACTCTTTGGATTTTTTGTAGGTCAGACAATGAAAGCATCTAAAGGGTCTGCAAACCCTGGAAAAGTAAATGAGTTGTTAAAGCAGAGACTTAACTAATTTAAAATAAGGAGAGCAATATGAATAAAATACTTTTGTCTATTGCTCTTTTTCTTTATGGGTCTAAACGCTATAAAAAGAGTAAGAAATTCATTGATGGTATCCTCAATGATACCAATAACCCTTATAAAAAATATGTTGATATAACGATTATATTTCTTATTATTACTTCTGTGTTTATTTTAATTTATGAAGTAAAACATCCTGTACCTCAATGGCTAGACACCTATGATATCTACTTTGTCTCTTTGATATTTTCTATAGAATACCTTTTACGTTTATGGGTAGTTAATGATATAAGTGAACCTATTGTTAAAGAGTATAAAGAAGCACAATTTTTACAAAGAGATTTCTCCTCTATCTCTGTACTCAAAGAGGGGTTGGTTGAAAAAGTAAAGTATATGTTTACCCCTTCGGCACTTATAGATTTACTGGCTATTTTCCCTGCCTATAGACCACTTAGAGTACTACGTATTTTTGTTCTTTTTAGGGTGCTTAAACTGCTTCGTTATACCAAAAGTATCAATCAGTTTACTGAGGTACTCTCTAACAAAAAATTTGAATTACTTACACTTCTATTTTTGCTCTTTTTCATAGTAATGACAGCGGGGATTGCTATTTACGTGATGGAAGAGAAAAGCAACCCCAATATTGACTCATTGTTTGATGCACTCTATTGGGCATTGGTAACCATATCTACTGTAGGTTATGGAGATATTTCACCAGTGACTCCAGAGGGAAGAACTATTTCAATATTGGTTATTATCTCTGGTATTGCGATGATTTCTTTTGCGACTTCAGTCATCGTTTCTGCTTTTTCAGAGAAGTTGAGTGAGCTTAAAGAAAATCGTATCATTGAACAGGTAAATAAGAGTAAATCTTTTTTACTGGTTTGTGGTTATGGGCAAATGACTAAAATGTTTTTCAGACATTACGGTGGAGAATACGATAATTATATTATTTTAGAAAACTCCTCAGAGCGTATGGAGCAAGCACGTAAAGATGGTTATGATGCTATCAATGAAGATGCAAGTCGATATGAAACGTTAAATAAATTCAATACAGATCATTGTGATATTACTATTTTATGTTTAACTGCAAGTGATGTAGAAAATATCTATATTACACTTAATGCAAAGAGTATCTCTACAAATATTAAGGTGATTGCTAGAGCCAATGATAGCAGTATGCTAAGTAAGTTTAAACATGCAGGAGCAGATCATGTACTTATGCCAAATAAGGTTGCCAATACTATGATACACACAGCAATTACGCAACCTACTATGTATAAAGCCATTCATGCCATACTTACAGGTAAAAGTGTCGCACGTATAGATGAAATACGTGCTTATGAGTGTGAAGGTATTATAGGACATAGCATTAATGAACTAGAATTTAAACAAGCAAAACTTCTTTTTATGGGTATACAGAGAAGGGGAGAGTTTATCTTTAACCCTCTCCATACAGAAGTAGTTCAAAAATCTGATATTTTACTTGTTATGGGTAGAGAAATTAGTTTAAATTACTTTAAATCTCTTTATGAGAAGGGAGTGTAATAATGCATAAAAGTATATTACTTTTTGGCTATGGTATGCATGGGAAATACATTGCACAAGGTTTGAAAAATGATGGATTTAACGTGCAAGTTGTTGAATGTAATGAAGATTTTCATACGCAAGCACTTGAAGATGGTTTTGATAAAGCCCTTAAAGTAGATGTAACCAAAGATGAAGATTTGGAAACGCTTAATCCTCAGTCTTATGATCAGCTTGTCTGTGTGATGGATGATGAGCACCTTAATGTGTTTTTGACACTCTCTTTACGTTCACTTTTTAAAGAGAGTTATATTCTTTCTATCTCTGATTCTATACATACAACAAAAAAACTTCAAATGGCAGGTGCCAATAAAGTCATAGATATGTATGAAGTCTCTGCCAATAAAATACATAATATTTTAAATCGTCCAGTAGCTACTCAGCTACTGGAGGAGTTTGTGGTACATAAAAATGGTATAGGCTTTAGAGAATATATTATTCCTAAAAATTCATTTTTAGATGGTTTAATGACAGATGATATTGACTTATCTGAGTATGGCGTACTTTTAGTGGGGATGATAGATGAAGAGTTAGGGCATCATTTTATTTTTATCACTGCAGGGGTCAATCATAAGTTGGATAGTGGTGATACGATAGTATGTGTGGGTAAATATGAAGAACTTGAAGCATTTGGAAAGCGTATAAAAGAGAAGGAAGTAAAATAATATGAAAATAGCAATTATCGGAGCGGGTAAATGGGGGCAAGCACTCTACCATGCATATAGCCAAAACAATGAAGTAGTTATCTCTTCACGTTCTGTTAAAAATATTGATAATTTTGTGACTATGGAAGAAGCTTTAAAGTATGAGTATCTTGTTATGGCAATACCTGCACAGTTTGTACGTGGATGGTTGGAAGAGAATTTTGTAGATTATGGACAAAATATACTCGTAGCAGCAAAAGGGATAGAAACGAGTACTGGGGCTTTTCTTAATGAAGTATATGGGGAGTACGTGAATGCCGATAGATTGGCATTTATATCTGGTCCTTCTTTTGCGGCAGAAGTTCAGAAATCTCTTCCTACCGCATTAAAAATATCTTCTACGAATGAAGCTTTAGCACAAACCTATGCAGATGCGTTACCTCATTTTATAAAAGGTTATGTGAGTGATGATGTTGTAGGTGCTGAAGTATCTGGAGCCTATAAAAATGTCATAGCTATTGCTGGTGGTGTATGTGATGGCTTAGGTCTTGGAAATAATGCTAGAGCTGCACTTATTTCACGAGGACTTGTAGAAATGACACGTTTTGGAGAAGCATTTGGTGCAAAAACTGAGACTTTTCTCTCTCTAGGTGGAGCAGGTGATTTGTTTTTAACCGCTTCTTCTACACTTTCACGTAACTATAGAGTAGGATTAGGACTTGCAAAGGGTAAAAGTATGGATGATATTTTAGAAGAACTTGGTGAAGTTGCAGAAGGTGTACCCACAGCAAAAGCACTGCATAAAATAGCCACAGATAAAAAGATATACCTTCCTATTGCCGCTGAAGTGTATGAGATGATAAATGAGGGTAAAGACCCACTTCAAAGTGTAAAAGATTTGTTAAGTTAGGCTATTTTATCGATTTATTCAAATGAAGTATGTTGTTAGTATGAATTAGTTAAAATATTTTATATTTAAGCAAAGAGGATAACATGTATTATAAAATAAATTTTTTACTTATTATATGTATGTTTACACTACTCATTGCTGATGAAGTTGTACTCGCAACACATCCTATACATTTTACAGGTCAAGAACACTTTACTACGACAGAACTTGAAGATGCTTTAGGTGTTGATAATAAAAGTTTTTTTGAATTTTGGAAAAAAGATGATCCCCGTATTAAATCTAAACTCCTACCTCTTTTTGAAGAAACCATAACAAGTTTTTATAATTCAGAAGGTTTCTATGATATTAAAGTACATATTAATGAGACCAATACGACAGTTGATGTAACTATTAATGAAAATGAGCCGGTACGCATAGAAGAAATTACCATAGAGAGTGATTATAATATCTCCTCTCTTATACCTATGAAGAAAAATAATATTTTTCGTGCAAAATCTTTTATATCAAGTAAACATAAAATTATTACACAACTTTTAAAAGATGGTTATTGTTCTTATGATTTAGATACAAAAGCCTATGTAGATTTAGATAAACATAGTGTAGCACTAAAATATGTTTTAACTAAAGGAGGGATTTGTACTTTTGGTAAGCTTACACTGCAAGGTTTAAAAACGATAGATGATGATGTGGTTATCTCTAGAGTTCGTGCATTGGAGGGTAAGAGATTTAGTACAGAACTGGTACAAGACACTTCGAATAATCTCTATAAACTAAGTGCTTATGATTCTGTACTTATTAATGTAGATAGAAAATTCTATAATGTTATTCCTGTTGATATTAGCTTAAAAGAGATAGCTAAACCTTACCACATGGAGGTTGGTGCAGGATATGATACCTATGTGGGACTTCGTATTCATGGACAAATTACCAAATATAATTTTTTTGGTAATGCTCAACAATTAAATCTTAAAACTTCTTGGTCAAAAAAAGAGCAGCTTCTTATTTTAAGTTATTTTAAACCAGCATTCTTTAGTCTGCTTGACTACAGTATCGATATTGGAGCAAGGATAGGGTATTCTAATCTAGAGTTTGATGGCTTTCAGGAAGCAAAGATATTTTCAAGGGTTTATATCCAACATGAAGATGGACGTGTTAAATTGAAAGTTGGAATGGCTATTGAAGGTATAGATATTGTTGCATTAGATAATTTAAGAGAAGGGGAAGAGTTAGAACAAGCGGTAAACGAAGGGCTTTTTCTATTGGCATATCCATATATAGATTTTGTCTATGATGCTAGAGATTCAAAATTAAATCCAAAATATGGATATTATTTAGCAGGATATACTGAGTTTGGGCTTGCAAGTGATGATGAGTCTTCTGTCTATATCAAAACACTATTAGAAGCAAGAATTATACATACATTTTCAGATTTGACCTTAGCAGCTGTAGGTAAAATAGGTATAGTGGATGATGAATCAGGTAGAGGATTACCTGAATCAAAATATTTCTTTGCTGGGGGATCTTTTTCTAACCGTGCTTATGGCTATAGAGAGCTAGGAATCATCCTCTCTCCTACAGAAGATACTATCTATGGTGCTTCATCGATGTTAAACCTTTCCCTAGAAGCTGACTACCCTATATGGGGTGATGATGTGTATGGTGCAGTTTTTACTGACAATACTATGTTAACAGATCAAGCCTATAATTTTAAAGGAGAGATTATCTCTTCTGCAGGAGTGGGTGTGCGTTATATGACACCTATTGGACCCTTCAAACTTGATGTTGGATTTAACGTGAATGATCCTTCTATTTATGGTATCTCATTTCAAATAGGACAGTCATTCTAATGAAAAAGTTACTTCTCCTTGCTCCTTTACTATGGTTACGAAAAGTTGTTTTAACTCTTTTAGGTACTGCTATAGTATTGGGATTATTGGTTTATTTTTTAGCTAACTCAGCATGGGTTATTAAAAAAGCTGCAGATACTTTTGCACCTGATTATAATATTAGTTATAGTCGTATACATGGAAATGTACTTAGTGGAGTAGAGATAGAAGATTTAAACTATGGAGACAAATCTTTAGCTGAACATATTATGTTAAGGTGGAATCCAAATGGTTTAGTCCAAAAAAAGATTATTGTCAATAATCTTGTTATGCATAAGGCTGATGTAGATACGATAAAAGCTCTTATAGACTCTTTTTCTTCTGAAGATAATGAAAGTTCTGAACCTTTTGATTTTTCTATAAATATTGAAAAACTTGATGTAGACTTAGTGTCATTTGTTGAAGAAGGTATTGCTCTTAATAATGTTGTACTTAATGGAAAAAATATATATTATGCAAGTGATAAAATCTCTATAAAAAAGCTAGGCTTAGTTGTTGACTCTAATATCACAAAAATTATACTCAAGGCAAGCTTATCTGATGGAAAGGTTCATGTTCAAGATCTACGCATAGAAGATATAGATACCTTGGCAGTACAAAACATATTTACCTCATATAGCAAAGGAAGTGAAGAAGATAATACTACTGAGGATGTTCAAAATCCATTAATACCCCATATGATTATCATTGAACAGTTGGAAGCAAATATTTTAGCAAGAGAGCTTGAGCCTCTTATGTTTAAGCAACTGACACTACACGCAAGTGATACCTATGTAAACCTACAAACATTGGTAGTGGAAAAAGGATTTGTTGACCTAAATACTACAACAAACCTTTCAAACCTTTTTTATGAAGGTGAGATTAAAGAAAATAAACTTCTAGGGGAAGTCAATGTCTTACCACATGAAGCGTTATTTACACGCTATAACATCCCCGTAAGAAGAGAGGCTATTGGAGATGTAAAGATAGTGTTAGATGCCTCCCAAGAGAGAGTCATAGCTAAGATAGATACAAAAATTCTACAGTTATTAAAAGCTGAAAAAGATGCATTTAACCTTGATATAGACAGTTTAAAATCTACCATAACCTATCTGATAGAAGAGGCAACATTTAAGGCAGAAAGTACGGCTATTTTAGCTACACCCTATGCTAAAGATATCTCTGTTACAAATGTATTTACTTTTGATGATAATATCTCTTATAGTGGAGATGTAAACTTAGTACAATTGATAGGATTAAATGCTAAGTTTACTAAACCCTTGAATAATTTAGCAGTACATTATAGTGGAGATAATACCAGTATTAATGCAAAGATACTCTCTTCTATGTTAAAAGGGAACTTTAGCTCTGAAGATTTTAAAGAGGCTCACCTACATTTAGAGAGTAAAGAAGGATTATTTTTACGTGATTATGTAGTATTACCTGCAGAATTGAATGCAACAAAGTTAAATGTCATGATAGATGCACCTATTTATTTTGATGACAATACAAGTTATATGGCTATGGCAAAAGTACGTTCGAATGTGCTTAATGTAGATGCAAATGTAACTTATGATGCTATGTTAAAAGTGACTTCACGAATAGAAATACCTAAAAAATCACTTTTAAGACCGTATAGTACAGCACTAAAATGGAATAACCTATCCCCACTCAAAGTAGATGCTGTGGTAGGAGATAGAGGTATAGAACTTGATATAAAATCTAAAAGTTTAAAATCAGAACTCTACTATGATTTAAATACTACTAAAATAGAGGGTAAGCTACATTTAGCTGGACTTAATGCAAGCGTTTCAGGGGTAGCAGAAAAAGAGATTAAACTCAAATCTAATATTGCTTCGATTCCTTCATTACTAAAAAGTATAGATGATATCTATACGTTAGAAGATGTACCAAGAGTTGATGGTAATGCAAATATATTAGTCACTATAGATGCATTAAAAACAGCTAATATTGAGTTTATATCATCTAAAATTTCTTATCATATCGACCATAAAACAATAGAAGATATAGAAGATATAAATATATTCTTAAAACTTGAACAAAATCAGATGATACTAGAACATTACCATTTTACCTATAATGAGAAAGAAAAAATATTTTCAACAAAGTCTTCCATCTTCTCTGTGAAAGATGGTCTACTATCTTTACCTTTCTGGATAAATGATCAGCTAAAAGTAGAGAGTAGTTTCGACCCTAAAACAAAAAAAGGAAAAATAGAGGCTAAAGCAGAGATGATGCATATAGCCCATGAAATAATAGATGTAGATACCAATATAGACATACTAGCAGAGTTAGATGGTAATAAAACTGCTATCAATGGGAAAGTGATACTTTTAGGTGGTGATATTCATTATGATATGAATCAAAAAACTTTTGCATCTGACAGTGATATTATTATTGTACAAGATATGAAAGAAGAGAAAGAGAGTCCATTTATGGATAATCTTAGTATAGGATTACAGATTAAAACAAAGAAACCTCTTGTCTATAATAAAGGTGCGGTAAATATTAAAGCCAGAGTAGATTTGGGAGTACATAAGGTTGAGCATGCAGAATTATTGGTTTTGGGTTCAGTAGAGATACTTAAAGGTGGGACGTATATTTTTCAAGATAAAACATTTGTCTTAGATAAAAGTTTTGTACATTTTACAGGAAATCCAAATAAGCCATTGTTGGAGATTAATGTCAACTATAAGGCATTAAATCATAAAGTAACTATTAAAATAACAGGTTCAGCAGAGTTACCACAAATTGACTTTTCCTCAAAACCAGCACTCAATAAAGAGCAAATATTATCATTAATTTTGTTTGATACAGTAGAAGGTGCAGGTACCAATAATGGAGATGAGATGATGAAGATGATGGGTGGAGCTATGGCAAAATCTGCACTCAATGATTTAGGTATAAAACTTGACCACCTTGTATTGGGAGAAGGAAATAGTGTTGAAGTTGGTAAGAAACTTACTAATAAAATAACGATTATTTATGTCAATGATATCGTATCAAAAGTAAAGTTGAAATACGAGCATAGTCCACGAACAGAGAGTGTTATAGGTGCGAGTGAAGAGTCTCAATCTTATGATATTATCTATAAGAGAGATTTTTAAAAATAGATTTATGAAAGTCTATTTTTAAAATTTTCATACCCAAACTCACGTAGTATTTCTATTGTGCCATCAGTTTTTTCTATAGCAATGCTTGGTAGTTTTATTCCATTAAAGGTAGTGGCTTTTACCATAGTGTAATGCATCTGGTCTTCAAAAATAACTTTATCACCTATTTGCAAGGGGGTATCGAAGCTGTAGTCTCCCATGATGTCACCAGCCAAACAGGTATTACCAGCTAGACGATAAGTATGAGCTTTTTCATTGGCTTTACCTGTACCCTTTACTTCTGCTCTATAAGGCATGATGATGGTGTCTGGCATGTGTGCTTCGGCAGAGCTGTCTAAAATGGCTATATCTATACCATTATGCACTATGTCAAGGACTGTTGTAATAAGTGTCCCTGTCTCCCATCCTATGGCCTCTCCGGGTTCAAGGTAAACCTCTACATTATATTTGTTTTTAAAGGTCTTTATGAGGCTTATAAGCTTATCTACATCATAACCTTTACGGGTAATATGGTGTCCTCCCCCAAAATTAATCCATTTCATTTGAGCTATGTATTTGCCAAACTTCTCTTCAAAATGTTTAAGTACATTTTCTAATGCATCTGTACCTTGTTCACACAGGGCATGAAAGTGCAAGCCTTCACATTGAGATAAAATATCTTCATTCATATTCTGAAGTGTGGTACCTAGCCTTGAATAGACTCCACAAGGGTTATATATCTCTTTAGGTGATTCAGAGTATTCAGGATTGACGCGTAGCCCTAGTGAAAGGTTTGGGTTGGTGGTTTTTGCCATATCTCCAAACTTTTTAAGTTGTGCAGGAGAATTAAAGACTAGATGATGAGAAATGGCAGCAATCTCTTCTATCTCCTCTTCTTTAAATGCTGGGGCATAAGTATGTACTTCTTTGGCAAATGTTTCATGGGCTAGTTTTGCTTCATGTAAGCCAGATGCACAACAGCCATTAAGATAGGGTTTGCATAGATCAAAACTTTTCCAAAGTGCATAACCTTTGAGTGCAAGTAAGACTTTTGCACCAGATTGTGTGCGTATATGGTCAATAAGTAAAAGATTTTTTTTTAATTTATTCTCCTCGAGTAACCAACAAGGAGATGGTAGGTTTTCATGGTATAGATTTTTCATATAAAATTATAGCAATGATAGTTAAAAATTTGATATAATTAACATTAAAGAATGAAATAATGTTTTAAAGAAGGGATTAAGAAATGAGTACACGAGAAAACGAGATAGGTAAACAAAGTTTG
>CAZXGY010000018.1:0-11180 GCA_964640455.1 uncultured Sulfurovum sp. | reverse complement strand
TTTTACGAGTTAGCTGTATTTAAATTATGTTACACTATAAAAGATAATAGGTGAAAATATATATAATACCTCTTACATAAACTCTAACCAAAAGGTATAATGATGCAATGGCTTATATGGATGTCATGCTCCATAACACTGCTATATAGTGGCAATATAAAAACAGATATTTTCTCTGAAAAATTGATAGTAAATTCTACTAAACAAGAGAAGCTTAGTCAAGAGAATTTACTAAAATTAAAAGTATATTTTATTGAAAATCCTAGAACAAGAGATCTACAAGAAGCATATAACTTACAATTGGATATAGAGAGATTAGGTATCTACAGTGTGACTACAATAAAACCTATCAAGTCTCTCTCTGTGCGTAATGAATTACTGATACTCTTAACCCCTATGTTTAAAGATATGTATTTCATTAATTATACACCTGAGATAAAAAAAGTTGTAAAAACAAATAGTATGCAAACTAATCAAAAAATTCATGTAGTAAAAACTGCAGTAGTGAAAAAAGAAAACTCACTTATAGATGAAATAGGTTTACAATGGGTGGCATTATTACTCTTATCTATTATTGGATTGCTGCTATCTTTATTAAGTAGAAGAAAAATAGCTAAACTGGGTGAGACACAAGAAGATTTAAAAGTAGAACAAAAGAAAATAGAGACAGAAATAGAAAAGTTAGGAGTGCAAGATGCGTAGAATATATCTTATAGTATGTGTATGGTTTTGTTTTGCCTTATCGGTAATGGCAACAGAGAATTTTATTGTATTGGCACATGGCAATACAGAAGCGATAGATATAGAAAAAAAGAGATATGAAGAGGTAGTAAAAAATGACTCAACTATTGGTCTAGAAGCAAGTATAACAGGTATGGGTACAGCATCTATTTTAAAAATAGGTCCTTTTGAGCGTAATGATGTACTTGCTATTACTTACATGACACTAAAGGATAGCTTTCCAAATGCTGTGATAATAGAAGAAGCAAATAACTCAGAAACCGTATCAAAATCTATGACCCCTGCAAGCGTAAAAAAAATATACATAGATAAAAAAGTGTTTGTAGAAAAAGAAGATGAAACATTATGGATTGCATTGTTTGGATTAGCGATTATTGGAATACTTTTTATGTTCTTGTCTTCAGACCAGATAAAACGTTTAAAATCTGAACATGAAAAGATGAAATCTAAACATAAAAGATTAGAACAAAAGCAACATGAAGTACTTTCAAGTATGGGTGAAAATATTCATACTATTGCCAAAGAGACAATGAGTCATACGACAAAGTTGGCAGAAAAGGTTAAAGAGACACCCCTTTATGAAGATATAGAACAAGTCATTTATAATGAAAATGAATTACTTGATGTTACAGGTGATCTTATTAAGTTCCTACGTTTAAAGTCTAAAAAAGTTGTTATTCAGCATGAAGAATTTAATTTTAATCATGTACTTAATGAAATTGCAGGTTCACTCAACAATACTTTTAAGCAAAATGATACAGAGCTTATTTTTGATATTGATAAAAATGTTCCACGTTATATGTTTTCAGATTCACTTCATTTGGGGCAGATTATCACCAATTTACTTGAGTATGTTATTCAAAATAGTAAAGGTAAGGAGGTTAAGTTAGAAGTAACAACACTTTCAAGTTTGACAGAGGGATTACGTTTACATTTTCAACTTGATGCAGATATTGAGATAGAAGATAAAGAGACTTTATTTGACTCCTATTATGATGAAAAAACTCGACGTTATATAGGGTTAGGGCGGTTTGTTGCCAAAGAGTTGACTTATCTGATGGATGGAGAGCTTTTAGTTATAGATACTAAAGACGGATGTAATAGTTTAGTATTTACAATACCTATAGAAGAGCAGAAAAAAGAAAAAAGAAAATACCGTTTGCCAAATAAAGGTTTAGTAGGTAAAAAGATTTTAATTGTCGATGAAAGTCTAGCTGCAGCAACTGCTACAGAAAAACTTTTTGTATATTTTAAAGCAAAGGTAAATGTATTAAGTGTAAAGAAGTTTCATGAGAATATGCCAAACTTTTTAGAATATGATATTGTGGCACTCAATCATTCTCTTTTAGATTTTAAAACTTTAGAAACATTGAGGGCAGTAAAAAAAGACCAACCATTAAAAGTTGTCAGTTTAGACAATCTCTTCTCATCAGACAATGGTGTATCAAGTGATATTGTAGATGGTGTCTTAAAAAAACCACTAACACAAGAGTATATTTTTGATGCTCTAATAGAGCTTTATGAGATAAAAGAAAAAAGTCTTGTATCTGATAGTAAAGTTAAACCAAATAGATTAATGGTGCATAGAGAATCTTTTAGAGATACATATCATACTACACTAGAAAGCTTTGGAGCATTTAAAGGTTCTCATATCCTAATTGTTGAAGATAATATTATCAACCAAAAAGTAGTGATGAGTATTTTAGGTAAATCAAATATGATATTAGATGTAGCAAACAATGGTAAAGAGGCAGTTGCATTTATGCATAATACTACAGAAAAAATAGACTTTATCTTTATGGATATTAATATGCCTGTGATGGATGGATACAGAGCTACTGAACTTATACGTAATGATAGTCGTTTTGATAATGTAGCTATTGTTGCACTTACAGCATTGGTGTCAGAGCATGAGATAGAAAAAATGTTTGATTCGGGTATGAATGGCTATCTTCCTAAACCTGTACGTATAGAAAAACTTTATAGTGCATTAGAAATATTTTTAACCAAACAAGAAACACATGTTACCGTGATGGATACTATAAAAAATAAGGTAATAAAACTAGATGGTCTTGATACTACTGATGGACTAAAGCATATGCAAAATAATGATATTTTCTATAGAGAAGTACTAAAAGAGTTTATGGATGCCTATATAGAAAGTGATGATCTTTTTGAAAAGCTTGTAAAAGAGCAACGTTTTATTCAAGTTAAAATGTTATGTTTAGATATGAAGGGACTTACGGGAACCATAGGAGCAAAAGAGATGCATGTTGTTATCAATGAGATACATCAGCATCTTATTTATAAAAAACCAGAGTTACTGCATAGTTATATTTCACGTTATAGAGAAACATTTACGACATTGATTAAATCAATAAAAACCTATTTAGCTACTTAGCGTATTTTAAAAAAGGTACTGCCTGAACCTGAGAAGTACCAACCCTCTTTAGCTACCTTGTTTAACTCTGGATAGGCTATGAGTGCAGCTGCATAAAGGTCATTGAGTATAATAGGATCGGCTACTATTTCTAAAAGTGTTCGGGAATCCAATTTGTCCCATCCAAAGAATGAACATAGTGATATATCATCAAGTAAATATTGTTTGAATGTTTTGTAAACTACAGTGGTATCACACCCTATGTCCGGTGTATAGAGTTCAAAGGCTAAAGGAGCTTCTTCAAAAGGATCTACTATTTCGCCAAAGCCACTTACATTAGCAGATGGGTAGTTATAGATAAAGAAGGGTAAATCAGCCCCTATAGTGCTTCCTATTTTAGCCAACTCTTCAGTACTAAGCATAAGCTTACACACTTCTTTTACCAATCGCATAAAAGCAGCAGCATCTGAGCTACCTCCACCTAGTCCAGCTTGACTTGGTATGCGTTTGGTTACAACTACTTTATGTTTGTAAAAGAAGTTTAGTATGTCTAGGTCACCTGTATAGTTATTAAGGGCTTTGTAGGCTTTATAGATGGTGTTAGATTCTAAAGGTACACCATCACATCCTTCTATGGTAAAACTTTCACATTCACAAGGTACGAATGTTATAGTGTCATATAAATCTTCCACACGTATAAAACGAGAAAGTAGGGTATGGTAACCCTCTTTATGTCCTGTGATTTTTAGAAATATATTTACTTTTGCATGGGCTTTGATACTGTACATTAGGCTTCCTCAAACTTTGGAATACGATTAAATCGATATTTTACTTCATTGTTTATAATCTCTATAATAGAAAAAAATCCAGAAGTTTCAATAAGATAAACCCCATCATTTTGTATGTTAAAATATTCAACTCCAAGTTTTTTCCCTAGTTCCATGAATGCTTCATCTCCAGTATAGACATTAGAAGGGAGTGCTAGATGGGTGAAAGGATTAAGGGCTTTTTCATTGTCATAATAAAATTGTCCTTCATGAATACGGTGTAGGCTAGAGAGCGTGCCATCTACCCCTAACTTATCTGCTACCAATGCACCCAAACTTCGTATGTAAGTACCTTCGCTTACTTTGGCTTCAAAGTGTACAAAGGGATGAGTGTAGTTTAGTAGTTTAATATCATAAATGGTGGAAGTAATGGTTTTTAACTCTACCTCTTCACCTGCACGTGCAAGTTCGTAGGCACGTCTTCCATTTATTTTTTTAGCACAAAATTTTGGAGGGTAGTATGTGAGTTCACCTTGTAATGAAGCTAAGGTTTCTTTGATGGTCTGTTCATCAAAAGACTCTACGTCTTGAATGCTGTCTATCTTCTCTATATCAAGACTTGGTGAGTTAGTGCCTAGCCAGAGGGTAGCTTTGTAGCTTTTAGGTGTTTTGTTGAGGTATTGGAATAGTTTGGTGTACTGTCCAGTAGCTACGATGAGACAACCTGTAGCAAAAGGGTCAAGGGTACCAGAAAAGCCTACTTTTTTAGTCCCATATTTACGTTTGACGTAGCCCATATAGCCATTAGATGTTCTGAAAATAGGTTTGTTTACGACGAAGAGACGGTTCAATGTTTTTCCTGTAGGTCGGGGTGTCCTCTCCCCGACATATATTTATATATTTTGAATGTTATTGTATGCAGATAAATGTCGGGGAGAGGACACCCCGACCTACGGTTATATCGATTGGACGAAAGAGCTTAAAATCTCTTTCTTATTTCCACCAAAGTTAATGAGCAGTTTATACTCTTTACCAGATTTATTGGCAGCCTGTACACGTCCAATACCAAATATTTTATGTTTAACTAAGTCACCTTTTTTAAATGCCGCTTGTTTGGTTATTTTGAGGCTAGTGTCTTGGATGAGTCCAGCTTCACCTAAAAAGCGACTTTTGTCTATCATCTTACGGCGACCTTTATAGAAGCGACTGTCTACATAACAAAGCGTAAGATCAGACTTGGCTCTAGTTATGGCAACATAGCCTAAACGACGTTCCTCTTCCATATTAGACCCCTCACCAAGTAGAGGGAAAAACTCTTCTTCTAGTCCTATGACAAAAAGATGTTCAAATTCTAGTCCTTTAGCTGCATGAATACTCATAATGGTAATAGCATCTTCTTCTATTTGGTCTTGGTCAGACTGAAGAGAGATGTCATTAAGAAACTCATCGAGTGTTAGGTCTGGGTTTTTGATGACAGCATCTCTAAAGTATCCATAAAACTCATCAATATTAAGGATACGATCCATACCATCTACCATACCCGCATAGTGGTCTTTAAGTTTGATGCGTTCATCAAAAAGAGTAATAAAGTTACCAATGGTTTCAGATATCTCTATTTGAAGGAGTTTGATATCTTCTACCAGCTTACCAAGGGAGGTAGCAACCTTTTTACTGATAACTAAAGGAAGTTCACCATTGAGTGATTTTACAATGTACTCAAAGAGTGATACTTTTGCTTCAAAAGCAGCAGCTTGGAGTTTATCGATAGAAGCTTTTCCAATACCACGTTTCGGCTTATTAATAATACGTACAAGGGAAAAGTCATCATAGGGGTTAGAGAGAACTCTAAAGTATGAGATAATGTCTTTAATTTCTGCACGTTCATAAAAACGCATACCACCTATGAGTTTAAAGGCAAGTCCTGCTTTGCTAAAACCTTCCTCAAGTGAACGAGAAAGGGCATTAATACGGTATAGTACCGCTATTTCATCTGGGTCAGCACCTTTGTCTAGCAATTTTTGTATCGCATGGGCAATGGCTTTGGCTTCCATGGACTCATCTAAGGAATGTAAAAGTTTTACATCTTCACCTGCACCTTTTTCTGAAATAAGTTTTTTACCCAGTCTTGTAGAATTATGCTCTATGAGTGTATTGGCTGCTTTTAAAATGGGTTCAGTAGAACGGTAGTTTGTTTCAAGTTTTACCGTTTTACATTTTTCAAAATTACTTGCAAACTCTAAAATGTTACGTATATTTGCACCACGCCAACCATAGATACTCTGATCATCATCACCTACTACACAGAGGTTGTTATGTTCTGAAGAGAGGAGTTCAAGCAGTTGGAACTGAAGTTCATTGGTATCTTGATATTCGTCGACCATAATGTACTGATAACGCATACTCGTTTCTTTACGAAGTGCATCATTTTCAGAGAGTATTTTATAGGTGAGCATGAGTAAATCATCAAAGTCCACAAGATTATTTTCTTCTATATTTTTTTGGTACGCTACATAGATAGAGGCTATTTTTTTATAATCTGGAAGTTCGGCTTTTTCTACCACTACTTCGGGGGAGAGGATAGAGTTTTTATATTTTGATATTTCGGAAGCGATAAATGAGAGATTTAAATCTATCTTTTTTTCTTTAGCAATAGAGCGAATAAGACGTTTTTTATCATCACTATCTATGATGACAAATCCGTTACTCCTACCAAGTTTTTCAATATGAAATTTTAAGAAGAGCAGACCAAATTTATGAAAAGTACAAAGAAGAGGAGGGTATGAGACTTTATTTGGCATGAGTTTTAATGCACGTTCACGCATCTCCGCCGCAGCTTTGTTTGTAAATGTTAGTGTAAGTGTATTAGCTGGGTCTATACCTACTTCACCCACAAGATATGCAAGTCTTGTTGTAAGTGTTTTAGTCTTTCCTGAACCCGCACCTGCTAAAATAAGCATAGCACCGTCAATGTGCTCTACAGCTTCTCTTTGTGATGGATTTAGTGCATTTAAAATCGTTTCCATAAAGTTCTCTTTTTGCTCTAGATATATTAATTATACCTTTTATATGTTTAGAAGTGAGAATAGGCTTAAAATAGCTAAGTAAGATTTAAAACTTATAGAAAAATATAAGACTATTCTAATAAGTATAGGTTATGAACTTATTTAAGTATAATTTGATATAATAATTTTATTAACTTGTACAGATGATAAAAAATGTACAAATGAAGGGATAAATAAATGCTAAAAGATTTTGTAAAGCTAGAGACATTTTTAACTGTAGCGCGTGAAAGAAGTTTTTCTAAAGCTTCTGCCAAGTTAGGAATTTCACAACCAGCGGTAACACAACAAATTAAGTTTATAGAAAAATATCTTGCTTGTAAAGTGATTGAACGTAAAAAGAATGGTATTAAGCTTACAAATGAAGGTGAAGAACTTTATAAGATTGCTGCTAGGCTTGAAAAAGAGATTATTTCATCAGAGCATGATATTTTAAAAATTATCAATAAACAGATGACCTTTAGATTAGGTACCTCATATACAATTGGTACTTATGTTATCCCTGGAAAATGTCTGAACAGTATGGGTGAAGCAATTAATAATGATATTAATTTGGATATTGATATCAGTGATAAGATTATTGAAAAACTTAAAGACAGAAAACTTGATGTGGGTCTTATAGAATCACCAGTGATAGATAATGATCTTATCTATAGAGAGTGGTTAGAAGATGAACTTGTTGTTGTATCCAATGTGCCTATTGCTAAAATATTAAAGACAGAAGAGCTTTATGATTTTGACTGGATTTGTCGTGATGAGGGTTCGCATACAAGACGTGTAGTCTCTGAAGTTTTCGAAGAATTAGGTGTTTCTTGTAAAAGTTTTAACGTCCTTTCTGAAGTAAGTAATACTACATCGGTACTTCAAACACTTAAAAAGAGTGAGAGAAACCCAGAAAAACCAGTTGTTTCTATACTATCTAAATATGCTGTTATGGATGAAGTTGCAAAAGGTGAACTTTTTGAAGCAAGACTTAGAGGATATACAATGACACGTAAATTCTTTATTGTATATTCTAAAGAAAATAAACATAATGCTTATGTAGATAAAGTAGTGAACTACATTTTAGCAGGGCACTGTTAAGCGTTATTTCTTCTTCTTGAGAAGTTTCTTATTCTCAGGATTATTTAAAAGTGCTTCCATCGATGATTGGGTGGAAGTGACTTCTTTCTCTTTTTTTACCTCATGTTTCGCCAGATTAAAAACGATAGGATGATCACCTACAAATACCTGCTTTATACACAAAAGTGGCACCGTAACTGTTGATCCATAATTCTCACTTCCAAAACCTGCTTCAAATGTAAAATACTCTTTATCTATCGTAGCACTCTCAAATGTATATCCACTTAAGACAAAGAGTATGGTTTCATCAAATGATTCTAAAATATCTTTTGGTAGTTCAGGTAAAAAAGTGATGTGTGCTATTTCACATGCCAGTGCAAACTCTTGATTTTTATGAAAGAGATATTCTATACTTTCAAAGATATGAGATTGTATAAGAGCTTTATATTCTGGTGTTTGAAAGAGATTTATAGTCATTTTGATTACCTTAGACGTAGTGTATATTAAAGTGATTTAAGATTTTAAATCTTACCATAGCATTGATTAAAGCTACTTGGGAGTATTGGGAAAGGTCTTCTTTTTTTATCTGTTTAGTTTGTAAGAATCCCTCATCAATTAACTTCTGACGCATCGTACCTTTAAGTAGAGGATTTAAGGGTGTAACCCATTGCTTACCATTATAAAATGCGATATTGGCAATAGTTGTATCGGTAAGATAGCCTTCTTTTTCTATAATAATCTCATCTACATCATCATGTAGAAAAAGCAGTTTATTGAATGTATCTCTATTCGTATATTTTAGGTGATAATCCAAAGAAGAAGAAACTACTTTGAGGCTAGTTATTTTTTTAGGGGTGTAAGGGATATATTCAATACTTTCTATATGCTTAGCATAGATAATACGACAACGATAAAGTCCATTTTTGGGTGGGATAATAGCAGATGCTAGATCTAAAGTATCTGTAGAGTGAAAAAGCTCTTTACGACTTTTATTACATCTTTTCTGATGGTAGATTAAGTTGGAAATCCTACCATCCTCACACTTGATAGTTTCAAGAAGAGTTATAGAAGATGGTTGTTTCAAAAGACTATCCCTCAAAGAGTTCTGTTGAGAGATAACGTTCCGCATTGTCACATAGTATGGTGATAATGGTTTTGCCTTTGTTCTCAGGTCTGCTTGCAAGCACTTGTGCTGCATGTAGGTTAGCGCCTGATGAAATACCGATGAGTAGACCCTCCTCTTTTGCTACTTTTTGTGACATGGCAAAAGAGTCTTCATTGCTTACGGCTAAAACTTCATCATAAAGATCAGTATTGAGTACATCAGGTATAAATCCTGCACCAATACCTTGTATTTTATGTGGTCCGGCTTTTCCACCTTCAAGAACAGTAGAGTTACTAGGCTCTACGGCAACTATTTTTATGTTAGGTATCCGTTCTTTTAGGGCTTCCCCTGTACCTGTAAGTGTTCCGCCCGTTCCTACTGAGGCAACAAAGATATCAATATTGGTAGTATCTTTCAGTATCTCTTGAGCAGTTGTTTTACGGTGTATATCAGGATTATCAGGATTACTAAACTGTTGAAGTACTTTAGCATTGTTAAGTTTTTGTCCGAGTTCATTGGCTTTGTTTACCGCACCAGTCATACCCTCCGCTCCTGGAGTAAGTATCAGTTCTGCACCTAAAAATGTAAGTATTTTACGACGCTCTATACTCATTGAGTCTGGCATAGTCAGTATAAGCTTCATGCTTTTGGCAGCACAAATTGAAGCAAGACCTATACCTGTGTTTCCAGACGTTGGTTCAATAATAGTCGTACTCTCATCAATATCACCAGACTTTAATGCTTCATTAATCATATTAAGTGCTATTCTATCTTTCACTGATGATGTAGGATTCATAAATTCACATTTACCTAATATATTGGTTTCTGTCTCTTTTGAAAGGGTATTTATTCTAAGAAGAGGAGTATCTCCTATAAGCTCTTGAATATTATTTGCAATCATTTACTATCCTTATTAGTTTTTCTTATAATAATATGTTAGCTAATTATTTTTGTGTAAGAGCTTTAAATTCATAATTTTCATCATCATAGTACTCGATGCTACCATTCTCTATATCATAATGCCAGCCATGGATAAATAATGTTCCCTCTTCTACACGTCGCTTAACAGCAGGGTAGGTAAGTAAATTGTCTATTTGGTAAACAACTGATATCTGTTCTGTATAGCGAAGCATGATATTTTTGTCTGAGTTTCTATGTGCAAGTGTAGCTACTTTTTTTGCTTCACTTCCGAGTTCAAGCCATTTGATAGTATGGATGTTTTCAGGGGTTTGCTTAATGTCTTTATAGAGTGCAGCAATGGCACCACAATGTGTGTGACCACAGACAATAATATCTGATACTTCTAAAATACTTACAGCATATTCTATAGCTGAAGCAGTCGCATGATAATCAGCATTTGGATTGTAAGGTGCAACGAAATTCCCAATATTACGTACAATAAACAGGTCTCCAGGTTTAGAGCCTGTAATCATAGCAGGCATTACACGTGAGTCAGAGCATCCTATAAAAAGTGCTTTAGGGTTTTGTCCCTCTTCTACAAGTTTTTTAAAACGGTCTTTGCTTTGATTGAACTTGATTTTCTGAAAGGCTTTATGTCCTTTTTCAAACTCTTGAAGTCTATTATCCAAGGGTAATCTCCTTGATAGAATAGGCTATCTCTTCATTTGCATACATAGGTACAACACCATTATAATCTGATGGGACTTTAAAGGGTTTCTTCTCTAAAGTAACGACTTTTTGTAAAGGGCTTACTTTATAGATATTTTGTGCATTACCTGAGATAAAGGCTTGTAGTTTATCTACAGATGCATTTTTACTTTCAAAAAGTTCTGCTAAAAGTTGTAACGCAATGGGTGCGGTAAATACACCTGCAGCACAGCCACAAGCTTCTTTTGCCTCACGTGGGTGAGGTGCAGAGTCTGAACCAAACATAACTTTAGGATGTGCTTCAAGTGCTACTTTAAGTAGAGCTTCTCTATCTTCAGGACGTTTAGCGATAGGTTTACAAAAAAGATGAGGCTGAAGCATGCCACCTGCAACATCATCTAGCGTAATAAGCAGATGATGGATAGTAATAGTGGCATAAAGGTTTTCATGTTTATCCA
>CAZXGY010000017.1:0-11200 GCA_964640455.1 uncultured Sulfurovum sp. | reverse complement strand
ACTATATCAAATAAATTTAACTTCTAGAATTTACACAGTTAGATTTACACTCCCCAACTTACAAAAGGCTACTTAGCTTTCTCCAAGTATTTACCCTCAACTGTATCAACAACAATTTTTTGACCTTCTAAGATAAAGAATGGTACTTGTACTACTGCACCAGAATCAAGTGTAGCTGGTTTTTTACCACCTTGAGAGTCACCTTTAAAGTTAGGTGGTGTTTCAACAACAGTAAGTGTAATAGTCTGTGGGATTTCAACTGAGATTGCTTTACCACTGTGGAACAATATTTCTGCTTCCATACCGTCTATCATATAATCAAAAGTGTCTTTACCTACTTGCTCATGTGTAAGCCCTATTTGGTCAAATGTAGTTGTGTCCATAAACTGTAAAAACTCACCATCATCGTAGAGGTATTGCATTGTTTTTTGTTCAAGCTCTGGTACATCAAATTTATCACCAGCATGCACTGTTTTTTCAATCACTTTTCCTGTTTGAAGGTTTTTAATTTTCATACGTACAAATGCTGCACCTTTTCCAGGTTTAACATGATGTGCTTCTACGACTCTGTAAGGGTTTCCCGTTACTTCAAGTCTTGCACCTTTTTTGATATCACCCATTCCGATTGTAGCCATAATAAGCTCCTTAAATAAATATGAATGATTATAGCAGATGCTTGGTTAAATGTGATAAAATTTATGTTTTGAGGTATTCCTTTATTTCATATTTTAATAATTTCAATTCTTTTTTATACAATGGAATATAATCATGTAATCTATTCTCTTCCGAATAATCAAAAATTTGCATGATTTCAATAAGTATTTTTCTTAAACCTATAGCTCCAATAATCTCCGATAATCTTATAGTTTCTGAAATAAATAATTTTAGTTCTTTGTATTCTATTTGCATAATATATGTTTCTAATTGTTCATCACTTTTATCTAAAATAATAAAAGTTTCTTTTAACACTTCTTTATAAAAAATAGCAGTATTTGCATGAAATATACCCTTTTGAATATCTAAAATTTGTTTATTGTCTTTATATTTTGTTAATTTATTAATCACATGCTTCACAGTACTTTGTTTTTGGCTTGTATATGTTATTAATGCTGTATAGAGCTGTCCAACTTTAAAAGGTTTTTGCAATATAGCACTAATACCATCCTTGTCATCACAATCAAACCCTACACTCTCTAGTACAATAATAGGTAGCATTTTCATACTTCTAAAAGTTCGAATTCTTTTTGTTGATTCATAACCATCCATAACAGGCATATTGGTATCCATAAATATCAAATCAATTTCAGAATTTTTTCTAATTATCTCTAATGCTTCTTCTCCGTTATTTGCAAGAGAGATAGTCATATTACTAAGGCTAAATACACCTTGTAATATTTTTTGATTCATACTATTATCTTCAACAATAAGTATATGTAAATGTGAAAATTGTAAAAAACTTTCACGTGTTATATTAGGAGTTTCTCTTAATATTTTAATATCACGTTTATGATTTTCTTTGATATTTTTATCTTTAATTTTGTCATTTGTCAACTCTTTTTTTGTAAATACTTTAGCAAGCATAGTATCAATCTGAACATTATTAAATGGCTTTTCCAATGTTATATAATTTGTATGTAATATGTTGTTATCATAGATATTTTGCAATACCACAATAGCTGGCTTTTTATTCTCTTCTAACTCTTCAATTTTCTTAATAATATTTTCACTTAATAAAGACTTATCAATCATAAGCATATGACATTGTGCCAATTTAATTAAATTTTTAGCTAACTTTTCTTTATTTACATAATCAACAATTATATTTTTTTCTTTAAATCTTGTTTCAATAATATTAGCCAATATCTTTTCTTCTACAGCAACAAGAACATGTTTTTTAGGATATTTTATTGTATTATTTATCCTATCTTTACTCTTAGGTACATAGGGAAGTTTAATTATATAATGGGTACCTTCTTTAGTATTACTAACTATTTCAAATGTACCACCCATTTGAAGAATTAACTTATAGGCAACATACATATAAAGCTTCTCTTTAGACTTATATTCTTCTTTCAGTGTATAGTCTTCTAACAATACAGCAATATGCTCTTTTAGAATATATTTATCAGGATGATGTATATCTATTTTTATCTGCTTGTTTTTAGATGTAAGATTCATACCAAGCTTTATCATTCCTGCACTTGTACCCATGAGTGCCTCTTGAAGCACTGTACTAAGCACTTGCTCCATTCTCTTTGAATCACCTATAAGCTCTGTAGATATATCTGTAGATATATCATATACAATCTCTGTTTTTTGCTCTTTAATCCTGTTATATATAGAAGCAAAAGTTTCATTTATAATATTACTCAGCTTATATGATTCTTTTTTCAAAACTAAAGTACCTGATTTTAATTTCAGAAAATCAATTAACTCGTGTGTAGCATCAAGTAAAACCTCTTCACTCTCTTTAAATTTTTCAATCTCTTGTTTAAAAAGAGTTGGACTCATTTCATTAAAATCATTTTCTTCTAATTTAGTCCTACTTTGTACAATTCTATTCGTGGAAGTCTCTATTTTTTTTCCCATAAATTCCAATATAAATTGTTGCTTCCTTTCTATTGCTTTTTCTGTAGCAAGAATAAGTTTATGTTTTTTATTTACTTCGCATAATTGCTCTGAAGCAATATATAGAAAAAGTATACTTACTATGGCAAGTGCAAAAAGCGAAACCCACAATGATGTCTCTTCTTCTCTCACAAACTCCATATATCCATTTGCAGAAAGCATTACAGATACAGACAATAACATTCCAAATAATTTTAAAAACATTTTAATTCCTTCTTAAGTATATTATAAGTCAATATAGTATAGTTATGAACGATTATCTCATATTTCAACTTAAATCAATATTTGACTTTTTTATGACTTTTTTATGCTATGCAAATTCATTAGTAAACATAACTCATGATACTAAATTAGAATAACAAGAAGAAACTAACAGGGAGAAGATTGAAGAGAATGAAAGGTACTTCAGTACCTTTCATGAAAGTTATTTTGTTATAGAGATATTTTCATGGTCAATACTACACTTCTCATCTTGATCAAAATCCATTGCTTTTGAATTATCCATAAGAACTGGAACAAAGAGTAAAGAGACAAATACCGCTGCCACCGTACCAGAGATTAGCGCAACACCAAGTCCACCAAATACTGGGTCACCAGCAAGCAGTGCAGACCCTAAAATAATAGCAACAGCAGTTAACGCAATAGGCTTTGCTCTTGTTGCTGCTGCTACAGCAACAGCTTTACGCTTAGGCATGCCATGACACTCCATCAATGATTTTGCAAAATCAATGAGTAACAATGAATTACGTGAGGATATACCAATAAGTGCAATAAACCCTATCAATGATGTTGCAGTAAGGAAGAAAGTCTCAGTGGTGAACCAGTTAGCAACCCAGTGACCTACTATCACCCCAATAAGAGAGAGGAATGACCCCAATAGAACAATTCCTGCAATGGCATAACTTCTATAATAAATAACAAGTAATAAAAAGATAAGAATAAGTGCTGAAATAAATGCTCCACCTAAGTCTCTGAAAGTATCAAGTGTTACCTTCATCTCACCATCCCAACGAATGAGAAATTTTTCATGTGTTATTCTATCTTCCAGAGTAAAATCAAACATATATGTTGAAAAATCTGCTTTGGTAATAAAAAAATTATTTTCAAATTTTTTAAGCATCACATCACGAGCCTCAAGTAAAGGATACACCTGAGATACCATATCAGTCTCAGCAATAACATTTGTCATACGAGAAAGATCTTTATGCATAATCATATAATTTGATTTTATTTTCTTAATATGTACTACTTCTGAAAGTGGTACCATCATTCCCCGCATATTCATAAGGTTAAGTGCAGAAAGTTTACTTTGTAAAGCATCTACATTTGACTCAGGTAATTTTTTACTCTCTTTATCTAACACAAGAAACATATTAATTTGATCCGGTGAATTTCTAGAGTTTTTATGTGCAATAACCATACCTTCAAATGCAAGATATAATATATTGTTCACTTGTTTTACACTTAATCCTGAACGAGCAACTTTTTCTTTATCTGGAATCAATTCAAATTTATCAAAATTTTCATCTGCCATAATATCTACATCGACTAAACCTTCAGTTTCAGAGAGTACATCTGCTACATCAACGGCTAGACTTCTGATTCTTGATAAGTTTTCACCATGCACTTCCACAACAATTGAAGCCAATGTTGGAGGCCCTGAAGGTTGTTCAATAAATTTAATATTTGTACCTCTAACCAAAGGAACACAAGCTTCTTTGATAATGGGTCTCATACGTTGTACCATTAAGAAAGAGGGCTCAGCACGATGATGTTTATCAGTAAGATTCACTGATATTTCTGAAACATTTTCTGTACGTTTCATACTTGCACCTTTAACAAGTCCTGCGTAATCAAGAGGAATACCTTGACCTAAGAAAAGTTCAATATTCATCACTTCTGACTCTTTTTTCAAAAAGTCAATCACACATGAGCTTACTTTTTTTGTCTGTGCAATAGAAGAACCTGTTGGAGTATCTACATAAACTGAAAAGGTATTAGCACTTTTTCCTGGTAACATTTTTGCAAGTACCATTTTTGTAGGAAACATAAGAAGTGAAAGGAAAAATGCAGCCGCTGTTAAGAAAATAACGAGTGTTTTTTTAAATTTACTATCAAGAATACTATAAATAAAACTTTCTAAACTTTTCATTATTTATTTCCTTCTGAATCATTTTTTTCATGATGATGTTTATGTTCTGGCTTTTTAAGGAGCTTCAAACTCAAGTACGGTGTAAAGATATATGCCACAAAAAGTGATGCAATCAATGCAACAGGTACATTATAAGGGATAGGTTTCATAAATGATCCCATCATACCTCCAACAAATGCCATAGGTACCATGGTCAAAATAATCGCTAGTGTTGCGATATTCGTTGGAGCTCCAATTTCATCAGTTGCTTCAATAAGAATCTCCTCCATCTCCTTATCTTCAACACCATGAGAATGTAAATGTCTATGAATATTTTCAATTACAATAATCGCAGCATCAACCAGTAATCCCAAGGAGAGCAAGAGTGCAAAGAGCGTAATCCTGTTCATCGTTTGCCCTGTCATCCATGCTGTAAAAAGTGTTACTGCCAAAATAGCAGGTACCGAGAATGTTACAATTATTGACTCTCTCCAACCTAAAGCAAATACAAGCATCAGTGCAATAATAACAATAGTAATAAGCAGATGACTCATAAGTTCATTTACTGCCTCATTTGCACGTTCTCCATAGTTTCTAGTAATTAAATATCCTATACCTAAATCATCAAAATCACTTTGATACTCTTTTAATACTTCTACAACATCATCCGCAACAAAAACTGCATTAGTTCCAGCTAGTTTAGCTACAGTCATTGTAATTTGACTTTTTGCTTCATCAAGTGTTGCATTATGCTCAGACTTAGAAAGTATCTGTGCCGTTTGAAAATTTTGTATATCAATACCATGTGTCACACTTGCTACATCGCGTAAATAGATAGGAGATCCCATGTATTGTGCAACAATCACAGATCCTACATCTTCTACACTTTCAATAGCATTTTTCACACCAAATATAACTAACTTTCCAGTATGTGTTTCACCTTTTACATCTGGTACATCCACGGCAATAGACTGAACCGCCTGCATAATCTGTCCAAGAGAAAGATGATATGCAGAGAGTTTTCCCATATCTACTTCAATATTGTATTGTGCTCTACGTGCACCTTTAAGTGTTGTTTTTGCAACATAATCTACCGCATTAATATGCTGTTGTACTTCTCTAACCATTTCAAACAATGCAATGTCATCTACGTTTTTTCCTGCTTTAGGATAAAAAGCTACTGTAATAATAGGAATATCAATATCAATATCAAAAGGTTTAATAAGTGGTTGCATCACACCTTTTGGCATTTTGTCCATATTCTGCATCACTTTATCATAGAGTTTTAAGTTAGAGTCTTCCCTATTTTCTCCAATATAATACATGACATTAACCACACCTACATTATCCATAGCCATACCATAGACATGCTCTATACCACGTACTTCACGTAGTTTTCGTTCAAGTGGCTTAACAATAATATTTTCTATCTCTTTAGGTGTAGCTCCAGGCATAGGTACAATAACAGCACCACCTGAAATAGCAATTTGAGGATCCTCTTCTCTAGGCATTGTATTAAGAGCAAGATATCCCATAAGAAGTAAAAATATCCCCAATACTGCTGTAAGTGGATTCTTTAGAAAACCTTTTGCTAGTGTTCCTGCAACGTTAATAATTTCATACTCTTTTTTATTTTCCATCATAGCCTACCTAATAAGAATTTTGGCATACATACCAGGATAAACTGAACTACTTTTATGATCAAGTTTCATGATGATTTTAAATTTATGTGTCATAGGATTTGAGTTTGGTACAATAGCTGTAATCTTCCCTGTTGTTTTAAAAGCAATAGATGGAATCTCTATATCTACAGCTTTTCCCATACTAATATATTTTAATTGTGTCTCAGAAAGCTCAGCAATAACTTTTAACTTACTTAAGTCTGTAAGTACCACTGCTGGCATACCAGGTATTGCCATTTCACCTTCATTTAAGCGTTTTGATACGATAACTCCATCATTTGGTGCATGTATCTTCAGGTAGTTATATTGATTTAATACTTCATCTTTTTTTGCCAAAGCTTGATTGGCTTGTTGCTCCGCAATTTCAACCATATCTTTTAAATTTTTTGCAGCAAGTTGTAACTGTTCAAACTCATATTTAGAAACCATATTCTTTTTATAGAGTCTCTCATGACGCGCAAGATTAATAAGTATATTATTATATTGATTTTTATTCATCTGTAATGCAAGTCTAGCTTGAGAAATTGCAAGATCAACTTGACGTTCAGCGGATTCTATCTCTTTCGAATCTATTTCATAAATGAGCTGACCTTTTTTTACAATATCACCTTCAGAGACTTCCATATGTTTTACGTAGCCCATGTAACGACTAGTAAGCATTTTTTGATTATCTGAAATAACCGAACCACTAAGATTAATTTCTAGAGCGTTGTTAAGTGATACCATTAGTGCTGACATCAGCATTAATTTTATAAGTGTTTTCATATATTTTCTCCTGCATTTATGATACTGTTTAATTCAAATATTATTGTATTTCGTTCATTTTTTACTGTTAAAAGTTTAAGAAGTATCTCTAACTCTTTAGATTGCTTAATCAATACATCCGTAATAGAAACTATACCTTCTTTATAACGTGAGCTGTAGTTTTCATATACTTTTCTAGCAAAATGGAGTTGTTTTTTATAACTCTTTACATCTGCATTCTTACTTAAAATTTCTGTTTCAAGTTTTTTCACTTTTAAAGCAATACCTGACTTGGCAAGTGCTACTTGATTTTGAACTTTTAAGTAATTTACTTTAGCCTTTTCAAGATTTGCATTATCTACACCACCATTAAAGATATTCCACTTTACTTGCACACCAACAGTATAAGAATCTTTATCAGTAAATTCATTCCATAGTGTATTATCAGCACTTGCATACTCACCAAAAGCACCTACAGTTGGTAAATAATTTGCCTCTTCAACACCTATTGCCATTTGTGTAATCTCTAGTCCAAGTTTAGCTTTTTGAATATCTAAGTTGTTACTCTCAATATCATTCATACTTACTTTAGGCATTTGTGCCATTTCATTTATTTTTTTAATAGACTTAACTTCTGTATCTAGTAAAAATGAAAGAAATTGATAGGCTAAATCACGATTCAATTTTGCTTGGTTATACATACTTTGTGCTTCTGCAAGTCTTGCTTGTACTTCCAAGGCATCAATCTCTTTTGCATACCCCTCTTTTTCCATATTACTAATAATATCTTCTAAATGTTTAATATTTTTGATAATTTTTGAAAGATTGTAAATATAATTTTGAATTAAAGAAATATCATAAAAAGCTTTTTGCGTTTGAAATATTTTTTCATTTAATAGCTTTTGCGTATCAAACTTACTCATACGTTGCATCGCTTTTGTAATACGTCCATACTCTGAAAGTTTTCCACCAGTATAGATAGGAAGCATATAAGATATTTTTGTTTGATAATAATTACGTGCTTCAGGATAGTTTAATGCCTGTGGTGCAACAGGTAAAGGGTTAGTTGCCCCTGACATATCAAATTCAGCAAAACCAAAATCTCCAAAAGTTGCTTCTCTGCTTTGAAGTTTAAAACCAAAAACATTTCCTGCATCATTTGAACGCATTCCCGTTAAAGAGACATCAAGCTTACCATAGTTTTGTCCTTCTACTGCTTTAGCTTCATAGGCTTTCATCTGTTCATTAAATCTCGAAATTTTTAATTCAAGATTCTTTTCTTTCAGCATATCTAATGCTGTAGAAAGTGTTAAATTTTCAACATTTGCAAAAAGAGGTAGACTTAAAAGAAGTAGTATAAGTGATTTTTTAATTATCATTAGGAACTCCACAATTAAATTTTATATAAATAATACTTATATTTATACGCGATTATAGCAAATATAAGATGTTTTTATGATAAAAAGTATATTTTCTAATAAAAAAAATTGAAGTTGTATCACTTAGATACCATAAGAGTATCTAAGTGATATATTTAAAAGTTAAAGTGTTGCATAAGTTACAGAAATACAAGCTTCTAATGCTTGTAAAGCATTAATCACTTCTTTCGTAACATGTCCATCAATACGTACAACAGCTAAAGCTTGTTGTTTGGAGTCACGTCCTAGTCTAAAGTCAGAAATATTTAGCCCATTATCAGCCATAATTTGACCAACATGACCAATCACACCTGGAGTATCTGTATTTCTAAAGAATATCATTGTACCTTTTGGTTCAACATCTAAAATATAATCATCAATTTCTATAATTCTTTGTACGGTATCATCAAAAACAGTACCCGCAATAGAGATAGTTCCCTCTGTTGTTGTAAGTTTTATGCCTACTTTATTGGTAAATCCACTATTATTTGGTTTTACTTCTTTAGTAATCTCAATACCGCGTTCTTCTGCAACAAATTCAGCATTCACATAATTCACTTGATCACCCAATGATTCAGTAAGTACACCAACTGTTGCAAAAGTTCCCATAGATTCTATATGCTCAGATACAGGACCTGCTGCAATTACTTTAATAGATTTCACAGCTGATTTAGTTACTTGTGCTGACATATGCCCTATCTTCTGAATAAGTTCAAGATATGGTCTTACAAAATCAGGAAGCTCATTCTCTTTAATTGGTAAGTTTAGTGCATTCGGATATGAAATCCCTTTTGCTGCTGCAATAGCATTTTCTGCTGCTTGAATAGCAATATTTTTTTGAGACTCTTTTGTATTCGCCCCAAGGTGAGGTGTTACCGTTACATTATCAAGATCAAGCAGTGGATGGTCAGTTGCTGGTTCTTTGTTAAATACATCAATCCCTGCCATTGCAATTTTACCATTAGTAAGCCCTTCTAAAAGTGCTTCTTCATCATAAAGTCCACCTCTTGCACAGTTGATAAGGATGACACCCTCTTTCATCTTTGCAATCTCTTCTTTATCTATCATTCCGATAGTCTCAGCATTTTTAGGCGTATGAATCGTAATAATATCACATGCCAATATATCTTCAAAGTTTTTTGTGTACCCAATCTCTAAATCAGTTGCTTTAGATGAATCAATATATGGGTCATAAGCAAGCACATCCATCTCAAAAGCTTTTGCTCTTTTACCTACACGCGAACCAATATTACCAAAACCAATGATTCCAAGCTTTTTATCTTTAAGCTCAGTACCATACCAATCTTGTCTTCTCCATACACGGTCAAGTTTCAAGTTGTTATGTGCATAAGGAAACTTTCTCACACAAGAAAGCAAGTGAGTCATAGTAAGTTCAACCGCAGCAATGGTGTTTGCTGTAGGTACATTCATAATGACAATACCTTGTTTAGATGAACCAGGAATATCAACATTATCTACACCAACACCTGCACGTACGACAGCGGTAACATTTTTAGCTGCTGCTAAGAATGCATCATCAACATCTGTAGAAGAACGTGTAATCGCAACATCTGCTAAAGGAATAATCTCAGCAATCAGTTTGTCTTTTGGCTCATCTGCAGCATTTATAAATTCTATTTCACTGTCATTAGCTAAAATATCTAGCCCATCTTGATGAATATGGTCACAAACAACAATTGTTTTTTTTGACATCTAATAACCTTTTATATTTGAATAATTTGATTTTTGAGAGTATACGACGAAGTCGCATGAACCTACCTTAAGATAGGTTCAAGAAGCATCATTTAAAATGATTATTTTTTTAGCATATCACCAAAAGCATCACCTAAAGTCATGCTATCGTCTTGGTCTAGATTGAGTTGCTCCATTGCTTCTCTCTCTTCTTGACGCTCAAGTCTCTTAACAGAAACTCTAATTCTATCTGTATTACCATCGATAAATGAGATAACACCTTTGATCTCTTGACCTTTTTCAATCTCTTCAATCTTAAGTGGGTGAAGATCTTCAGTTCTGATAAGTGCATCAATATTTTCTTCAAGTGAAATAAATACACCAAAGTCTTTTTTATCTTTTACTATACCAGTCACGATTGCACCATTTTTGTTCTTTTCAGCAAATGCTTTTACTGGAGAAGCTTCTAATGCTTTCTTAGAAAGTGAAATTTTACCAGCATCTCTGTCGATTTTGATAATTTTAACTTCTACTTCATCAGCAACTTTAAGTTCTGACTTAGCATTTTTTGATTTATCCCAAGAGATTTCTTGGTTATGTAAAAGACCTTCAATAGTCCCTACTTTAACAAATGCACCAAAGTCAGTAATAGAAGTAACGGTACCGTTAACTACATCTCCAACTCTGTTAGATGCTGTAAATGCATCCATTGGCTTAGGAAGAAGGTTTTTAAGACTTACTCTAAGTCTTCTTCCTTCTTTATCAATTTCAATAACTTCTACATTGATTTCAGAGTTGTTTTCTAAGTAATCTTTAGGGTGTTTAACATTTTTATCCCAAGAGATTTCAGATACATGAAGGAATGCTTCAAGATCTTCACCAAGATCAACAAATACACCATAAGG
>CAZXGY010000016.1:0-11538 GCA_964640455.1 uncultured Sulfurovum sp. | reverse complement strand
TTTGATTTTTGATGTAAGTTATTATAAGGAAGAATTGTGAATGTATTGTGAAGTTTATATTATAATTATTATAAGAGTAAATAATGTGGCTAAAGTATAGACTTTAGCCATGAAAAGTGATTAAAAAAGAGGGTTAGATTAGAATTGGTATCTTACATAAGCACGAATATTTTCTGCTGTGATATCTACTTTTTCTGGTTTTACCCATCCAGAACATCTTATATTTGGTGTGTAATCGTGTTGTTCATAGGTGTATCTAATTTGCCCTGTAAGGTTTTTAAGTCCCATAACATTGAAATTCCAATATGCTTCATAAGCATCACCACGTACAGCTACTTTAGAACCCATTACACTATCTTCTGCCCATGTCATCGGTGTCCAGTATTTTGAACCATGGTTATACTCAAATCCGATTTTACCTTTTTCAGTAATCATATCTGGGATAGTGAATCCTGCCCATACAGAGTACCCTGTTTCATCATCTGTACTACCAAGTAGCTGATGTCCACTCTCAGGAGAATATTGTGTTCTTGCTACTGATGCAAAGAGTGTAGTATCATCAAGGAAATCATTAATCATATCACCTACACCTGTCATTTGGAATGAGATGGCATCTAGGTATGCAGTACCTGCATCTACAGATTTTTTCTTAGTAGCTAAATTCATACCTTTTGTGTTAAAGATTGAAGCATGTTCGAACATAAATTTGTATTGTCCATTATCATATAAATTACCAAGTAGGACTAAAAAATCTACATTTTCATTGACATCACCATCTTCAATAGCATAAGGTCTGTATCCGCCATTATCATAAAGTGTTTCTACACCTTTTCCAGTATGCGCACGTCCTACAACAGTCTTGATAAAAGAACCTTTTACATATTTAGCAAGGTCTAGTTTAAACATTGCTGCATCTACTTCCATATTGGTAATATGTGCAAGTGGAGAACCTGCTTCACTGTTACCTTCTCTATGGTTAGCTAAAAATCCATCAGTAGATTGTCTTCTTCCTATACTGAAAGAATATGGCAATCCATTGCTAAATGTATCAGAGTAGACAAAGTAGGCTTGTCTGATTCTAAAAAGTGTATCAGAGGCTTTTGATGATGAACTCCATCCTTTTAGTGTTGGATCTTCAAATCCATAGGCATGTCCACCCCATACACCATAAGCAGCCAATTGACCTGTGAATGTTAGTTTATCTGTAGGTGAAGACTTCATATTTAAATAGAGTCTTGTTGCCATAAGATTATCATTACCAGCACTGCTACCAGAGAGATCATGAACTCCATTTTTATCTTTAAAACTATATTGATTGTAGTCATAGTTAATATAATTGTACTCTGATCTAAAGTCTACAGTAAACTTGATATTGTCTTTTGCATCATGCTCTTGTACTTTATCTAGTTGTTCTTGCATCTCACTAAGTGAGGTTTTAAGCTCTGTTACTTCTTTTTGTAAATCTTGTGTTGCGTTTGCATAGATTGCTGATGTCGCACAAAGTGCTGCAATACTAAGTTTAATTAGTTTCATATTGTAAATCCTTGAAATGATTGTATTGTGAGTTAAACACTAAATTAATCTATCTATATAAAATATAATAGATTAATTTAGAATTTAGGAGAGGTAACCCTCCTAAACAATAAGGCTTAACAAGCAGGGATGTTTCCACTACCTTTACCAAATTCATACATAAAGTCATGTAAATGGTTTTCAAGTTTTTTGAACTTTGCTCCACCTAAAAAATCTTTTGTTGTTGGACATATTTTTTCAAGTTCTGCTTTAAATGCATCACCTTCTAGTTTTTTCCACTCTTTTTGTGTATGTTTACCTGCAACTGCTCCACCTGTTTTACCACAGTCATCTTTCATGAATTTTTGGTAAACTCTTTTACCTTTTGCATGATCTGCTGATGCTGTTGTACTTATTAATGCTAATCCAAGTAATGCTGCTAGTGCTAATTTTTTCATTTATTTTCCTTTTAAATTGACTATACTCAAAAGATTTTCGAGCTAGATTGAAGTATAACTAAAATAACTAAAAATTATCTAAAAGATAATCTTTAGTTATTTAACTTTTTATTTTCTTTATGAGGTAGCTTACCATTCGTATAAATAGAATAAGGATATAGCCTAATAAAGTGAAATAAATTGGATGCCACTCACCTAAGGAACTAGAGGAGAGACTTCTTATATGTGCTATAGGGTGGTTAACCCATGCTGTAAAATGCATAGTGAGCGCCAAAAAGAGAAAAGTAAGTATAAAAATACTTAACTCTTTTTGTATCATTTTCACTACATTAAACCTCTCATCATAAGTTGCCAATACATTGTTTTTAACATATAGAGGTCAAATGCCCACCACATCCATCTAGGACGGCTTGGGTCAAGAACAGGAAATGATGGGGCAATACCTTCATAATTAAACTCTGCCAGCATGATTTGACCATATTCTGTTTTAAGTGGACATACTGTATATCCATCAAATGTCTCTTCAGGTTTTTTACCTTCAATTACAGAAATAAGATTGTCAACAAGGACTGGACCATGGTGTCTTGCAGACCCACCTGTTTTACCTTTTGGAACACCAAGAATATCACCAATACCAAAGACATTACTATATCTAAGATGTTGTAGCGTATCAAAGTCACATTCTAACCAACCTTTACCACTACCTTTGGTTATAGCTAAATTTGATTTTGCTACGGCATCTACAGGTTTCATAGGTGGTACAACATGAATAAAGTCATAAGACATCTCTAAACTTTCAGTTTTAGTGATGATTTCATACTCTTCCATATCTTCATCATAAGCACCTTTTGTTTGTGTTTTTACTTCAAAAGTTGCTATTTTATTATCTGCATCAATTTTACGTAATACATGGTTCCATTTATCTGTAATATTTCCATACATTGGCGTTATTTCTTCGACAAGTGTTTTATTGTATGCTGGGACACCAAAGAGAGTTGTTCCTTTTTTACAGAAGTTAAATTGTGCATTTTTACTTACATCTGCTCCACCATCTGGTCCATTACCTCTAAGATTATCATCACTTAGGTAAAGAATTTTTTGTGGTGCACCACCACATTTGATAGGGGTATCAGGTTGCGTACAAATAACTTTGATTGGTTTTTCAGGAGATGCAGATTCTGCTGCTTTTCTCATATCTTTGAACCATTGAGCTGTAGCTACTCCACCTCTAGCAGTTCCTGCTACAGGGTCATTAAGGTAAACAGATGAAATACCTTTTTGTCCTACTAACTCTTCAGTCATACCTTCGATACCTGCATAGTTGTATGCTAAACCAGTCGCAACAACAAGGTAGTCATAGGAGATTTCACCATTTGCTTTTGTAATAACTTTATTATTGTCTGGATCAAAAGTAGCTACTTCATCTTTTACCCAATTGACACTATCTGGTACAAAGTCTGAATTGTTAGCTTGAATATCACTCTCATCGTAGAGTCCTGCTGCCATAAATACTTGACCTGGTTGGTAAAGATGTATCTCATTGGGTGCGATAAGTGTGATTTTTGCATTTGATGCAGCTTTACTTAAACGTACAGTAGCCATAAGACCACCTGCACCACCACCAACAACGACTATGTTAACTGCTTTATCTGTAGAAGATGCTTCTACTTTAGTAGGAGCACCCATCATCATGGTTGCTCCACCAGTAAGTCCCATTACTTTTAGAGCATCTCTTCTGCTCATACCACTTTCGTTGATAAGTGCATTATATGCCACTTTACTTGTTTTAATTTCTTTGTTCAAAGTTATCCTCCAGTAAAAATATTCTCATATAGTACACTAAAAGTTATAAAAATTATAAGTTTATGAAATAATTATAGGATTTTTACGTGATTTTTACAAATTTACACAGGAGGGGTGATAAAAAAGCATTATATTGAGTATAATCTTAGATTAAGGATAAATCATGACAATTTGGAAATATGAAGAGAATAAAGATACCTATAGATTAGTAAAATTATATACAGAAGACCATGGTGAGGGGGAATATATAGGTGATTTGGACGAAGAGAGCATCAGAAGAATAATACTTGAAATTAAGCCTGATGTTCAAATAGATCAGGCTTATGGTACATTGGCATATTTTGGCTTATTGCCACTATTGGTTACGAAAAAATAAAATAACTGGCTATAGCAAGTACGGTAGCTATACCAATACGTTTAACGATGACACCAATATTATTACCTATTTGACATGAACTACATGAGTTATATTTCTTTGCTTCATATTGAGCGTAGAAGAAGAAACTTATCATAAGAATAATAATCATAGGAAAAATAAATTTATCAAAACTATATATGGTCTGAAGTGTCTCCTCTTCAAAACCAAAAAGAGGACTAAGTAATGAGATACCAATAAGTCCAAGAAGTTTGTCTGTAAAACTTACAAAATAATCTTTCTTGGAGAAAGTTGGACAGACATCATCAACTTGAGGCATAAGACCTCTACCTGCTAAAGATTCAAGAATTTTCTCTTGGAGATTTTTATCTACTTTATCTAAAAGATTTCCACCAAAAGTATAGTCTATTTTACGTTGTAAGGTAGAGGCTAGTTTTTTATCTTGTATGTCTGCATGTTGTTGTTTACCATTTCTATCTTCATAAATAAGTTTTATTTTTCCATAACGCTGTACTGTTACTTCTACTTCAGGATAATAAATACTACTTTCTGTTGAATTAAAAAGATCACTGTTTGTGAGAATGCGTGGATTAATGTATTCATGGTAGCCATCACCTTCTTTAATCAGAATGATATTGTAGGGATAGGCAATTTGCATAGCAGACATGGCTTCTATATTATTTGCTTCCATAGTATCACGCATATCGTCTATCACATTAAAGAGTGTTTCATTAAATGTTCGTACATCTGTTGATGTACAGTTCACTCTATCGTCAGGATAGATAACCAGTTTTTGTACCATAGTAACTCCTATAAATGCTTATAAAAGTGAAAAAAGATTTTGAATTTTATAAATATTTGGTGTGTTTAGGTATGTAGACACCCAAGAGGGTATCTACAGAAGTGTTAGTGACTCTTTTGAACTACGATAATCATTTTGATGTTGATAAATACAAATCTAATTGCTTGCCAAATAAGGCATGTTCTAAAGAATTTTACAAATCCTGTTGGAACCATAGTTGTAAAGTTCTGATCATAAGGTTTTACTGTTTCTTCAATTTGTTGCATGAAATTTCCTTTTCTTTCTTTAATATATTAAATAATGAGACTTTATCCTATTCAGGAATTAAAGTCCAACCTGGCTTAAGTTTAGCTTTGTAGATAAACAAGTGGTGAAGGATATGTTTAATCCAGTGACCAGCAAGTCCAATCTCACCAAAGGTATAGTTTAAATCTCTACCTAATCCTGGGTATTTTTCAAAGTCTGGAACAACTGGGAAAACAGTAAGTGCTGCTGCGGTACCTGTCGTAAGACCTTTACCAGCAGAGGCAACACACGCTGCACCCATTTCTGCCATAGATGCTTCATGTAAATGAGCCTCAGGACCATTTTTAATCAGGTCACATACTGAATGAGCTACCGCTTTACCGATAATACCTGAAGGCATACCTGTTCTAGGTGGCGTTGGGTTGATTGGAGTTCCGTTTGGTGAGCTCATTGGTTTAGAGATAAGGTGTGGCGGTGCAAATGCAATACCACATGCAAACATATTGCTAAATGTAGGGTTTTGGTATGTTCTAGGCCAGTCAGAAGCTTTCCAGTTTTCATAGGCACCTGCATCATACTTAGCATCAACTTTCATAAATCCGTTTGGAGCGAAGATAGTATCAGTCATATCTTCACCATCTTTGTCGTACGCTTTAAGACCAACACCAGCAAATGGTGGGATAAGCATTGCAAAGTCAAACTCTTCTGTACCTGTTGTACCATCTAGTAGTTCGTAGTCACAGCTTCCTGCATCTACTTTACTTACGTGAGCACCGATAATCCAAGGAATACCTCTCTCAGAGTAGAGTGATTCAGCAAAAAGTTTAGATGAGGCAGCATAACCACCACGTTTCATATGAAGTCCACCGATTCCGAAGTCACCAAGGAATGATTCGTTAGAAATCCATTTAATATCAATCATATCTCTTACACCTGCATTGTTTGCTTCATGCTCAATGTTAAAGATATATTCAAATGCAGCACCTTGACAGGTACACATACCGTGTCCAGTACCGACAAGAATTTTTTGTCTCTCACCTTTTTTAGCTTTTTCAAAAATTTGCATAAGCTCTAAGTTTGCGTGTATCGCATGGTCTGCAGTACAAACAGAAACGGTATGATCTCCAAGATGACCAGCACCATTACCAAGACCTGGTGTTGCATCGAAGTTTAGTTTAGGTCCTGTTGCATTAATAAGATAATCATAAGTAAGCTCTTCTGTTTGACCTTCTTTATCTTGTCCTGTATACTCAATAGTAATATATTCTTTATCACCTTCTTTGTTTCCATGAGGATGAATAGATACAGCTTTTGCTTGTCTAAAGTCAATACCTGCTTTGTCATATACTGGAGCAAGTGGGAATGTTACTTCTTCTTTACTCATTTGACCTACACCTACCCAGATGTTTGATGGAATCCAGTTCCATAGTGAATTTGGAGTAACAACCACTACTTCGTGATCATTTCCTAGCCATTTTTTTGCAAATGTTGCAGCAGTGTGTCCTGAAACTCCACCACCCATAATTATCAATCGTGCCATAGCTTTCCTTCTTTTTAAAAATTTGATTCTATCTATTTTAAGAAAACATTAATTAAAGGCATATTAAAAAGTAAATAAATAAATAATTTTTATTAAAATTCTTGTTTTATATACATAATCTATTGTAATCTATCTCTATATTGTTTTAACAAGGGTATAAATTATATTTATGAAAATAAGAGATAAACTGTATGATTTAGAATTTAAATTTTAAAAGTATATGCTACCATTAGCTTGATATTACCCCAAGGGCAGAGATGAATTTTATTGATATTATCATGACACCACTACGTGCTATTAGAATGAGGTATGTGCCTCTATTGTTGATTTATTTTGCCTATGGCTCTAGTGTTTTTGTAGGGATTGCTAGAGATTTTTGGGTGAAGAAAGAGTTAACATTAAGTGCAGAAGGTTTGGTTGCTTTGGGAGTATGGCTTACTGTACCTTGGACGATTAAAATGATATTTGGTCAAATGGTTGATTCGGTAGAAATATTTGGTTCCAATAGACGTGTCTATGTCTATTTTGGAGCTATTCTTATGACATTAAGTACCATACTCATTATAGGTATTGTAGGTAGCCATGCTTGGGTTTCAAATTATACTAAAGAGAGTGTATATATTTTTGCGTCTGTTTTGGGTGTTGTAGGGTTTGTGATGCAAGATGTTGTAGCCGATACCATGACAACCGAAGTAGTAGATAAAACACAAACGGATGATGAAATAAAAAAAGAGCTGGCAACCATACAAGTACTTTCTCGTCTTTCTTTGGGGTTGGCTATTTTTGTGATGGGTTGGCTTGGTGGTGAATTAGCAGATATGTATGATTATGAAACGGTTTTTAAACTCTCTCTTTTTATACCTATACTATCCATTATAGGGGTAAGTGTGGTAAAACTGAACCCTGTACCTGTTACCCCTCTAAATAAGCAGGTACTCTTTGGTGGTCTGTTTTTCGCAATCTTTGTTATCCTTGTAGGTTATAATGATATACCTTACTCTCAAGAGATTGTATTTGTTGTCTCTTTAGGTGTGGTACTGTACCTCTTAAGTACACTTATAGAAGATTTAGACCCAGATACAATTAAACACATTAAAATGGCAATGATTGTTATTTTTGTCTATAGAGCTATGCCATCAGTAGGACCGGCACTTCAATGGTGGGAGATAGACATACTTACATTTGATGAAGCATTTTTTGCAAAACTCTCCATGATTGGTGGAGGAATTGCACTTGCAGGTATGTGGTTTTCTGCTAAATTCATTGTAGATAGATCTATAGGAAAAGTACTTATCTTTCTTACTATAATAGGGACAATACTCTCTTTGCCTATTTTGGCAATGTATTATGATATACATACACTACTAGGTTTAGATGCCCACACAGTAGCTTTGGTTGATACGGCATTAGCATCTCCTTTTGATTATATTGCAGGGGTATTGATGTTAACGCTTGTTGCCATTTATGCACCGGATGGAAAAAAGGGAACATGGTTTGCTCTGATGGCATCTCTGATGAATATTGCTTTAAGTGCTTCAGGACTCTTTAGTAAATATCTCAATAAAATTTTTGTACTTACGAGAGAAATTAAAGAAAAAGGGAGTGTGATTACTCCTGCAAACTATGATGATTTGGGTATTTTACTTTGGATTGTTATAGGTGTAGGGTTTATTGTACCTATTGTGACAATTTGGATATTTAATCCTGACCCAAGTAAGATGAAAAGGAAAGAAAATGAAAAATAAGATTATTTTATTTGATTTAGATGGTACATTAATAGACTCAACAGAAGCTATCTTAGAGAGTTTTGGGGTAGCCTTTAAAACTTTTGGTGAGGCTGTGCCTGATGAAGAGCGTATAAAAAAAGAGATAGGACACCCCCTAGATATGATGTTTGCAACATTAGGTGTAGCAGAAGATAAAGTATGGGATTATGTTAATGCCTATAAAATGCACTACAGAGAGATATCTTGTGCCAAAACAGTTTTATTAGCAGACGCAAGAGAAGCGGTGATTTTGGCAAGTCAACATGCAACGTTAGGTGTAGTTACAACGAAAACAGCTAAATATTCGATAGAACTTTTAGAACATATGGGACTTATGGGGTATTTTGAAGTCCTGATAGGTAGAGAAGATGTTCTTAAACCTAAACCTAATCCTGAACCTATCGAAAAAGCACTCTTAAAGTTACCAAGTGATACAAATGAGATTTGGATGGTTGGAGATACCTGTATGGATATGTTAGCTGCAAAGGCTGCAAATGTCGGTGCTATAGGCGTTACATGTGGCTATGGGACAGAAGAATCTTTATTGAAATGTAGTGATAATATTTATCAAAATGCATACGAAGCAGTAACATTCATAGCAAAGCAATAGCATAAGCTTAAAAAAATTATAATTTCAACCTCGTTTAAGAGAGGGGGCATTACAATAGGAAAATTATTTACTATCAATAATAGGAGAAATTATGACAGAAATTAGATGGCACAGCCGTGCTGGTCAAGGTGCAGTATCGGGTGCCAAAGGGTTGGGAGATGTTGTAGCAACAACAGGTAAAGAGGTTCAAGCTTTTGCACTGTATGGTTCTGCAAAAAGGGGAGCTGCTCTTCGAGCGTATAACCGAATCTCTGATGAGCAAATTTTCAACCATGCAAAATTCATGTATCCAGACTTTGTATTGGTGATTGACCCTGCTTTGGCAATGTCAGATGATATTACTATGAATGATAAAGAATCTACAAAATATATTATTACATCACACCTTAGTAAAGATGAACTCATTGCTGCAATTCCTGCACTTGCTGATAAAGCAGATAGAGTTTATGTTGTAGACTGTATTGAAATTTCATTAAGTACCATTGGAAGATCTATGCCAAATTCACCTATGCTAGGTGCATTTGTAAAAATTTCTGGAATGTTTGAGTTAGATTATTTTCTCGAAAACATGAAAAGAGTACTTGGAAAGTTCCCTCAAAAGATTATTGATGCGAACATGGAAGCGATTACTAGAGCATATAACGAAGTTAAGTAAAGAGGATAAAGAATGCAAGATTTAAAACTAAAAGCAAATGATAACCGTGGTCTTCACCAACTAGAAGCAGGATTTGACCTAGTTGGTTGGGATGAAGTAACACAAGGTTCAGTACTTCCTTCGTTTGAAGGTGATGCAACAGGTATCGCTGGCTTAAAAGCAGAAGAGAGAGAGTACTCTAACTTTAACTCTTATACGGCAACAGTTGCTTCATGGAGAGTACAGAAACCAGTGTTTAACATTGATGTATGTATCGATTGTCAAAATTGTTGGGTATGGTGTCCGGATTCATCTATCTTATCAAGAGATAAGCAAATGCTAGGGATTGATTATGATCACTGTAAAGGGTGTGAGGTTTGTGTGGAAGTATGTCCTACAAATCCAAAATCACTTTTAATGTTTGGTGAGAATGAAGACCTAGAGACAGCATTGTCTCAGTGGCCAGAAAAAAAGAAAAAAGAAAAATAAGGGATCGTTATGGCAGTAAAATATGATTTAAATGAAAGAGAAGTTTGGGATGGTAACTTTGCCGCTTCTCAGGCACTGAGACAAGCACAAGTTGATGTTGTTGTTGCGTATCCTATTACGCCTTCAACTCCTATTGTTGAAAACTATGGTTCGTATGTAGCAAATGGTTATATCGATGGAGAATTCGTAATGGTTGAGTCTGAGCATGCTGCAATGTCAGGATGTATCGGTGCGTCAGCTGCTGGTGGACGAGTTTCAACGGCAACATCTTCACAAGGTTTTGCATTGATGGCAGAGGTACTTTATCAGGCATCTGGTATGAGACTCCCTATTGTACTTAATGTAGTAAATAGAGCATTGGCTTCTCCACTTAACGTACGTGGTGACCACGCAGATATGTATCTTGGACGTGATTCAGGTTGGATTCAAATGGCTGCATTTAATGCACAAGAGGCTTATGACTTGGCACTATGTGCATTTAAAGTAGCTGAAAACCATGATGTAAGACTTCCAGTAATGATTCACCAAGATGGTTTTATTACTTCACACACAGCACAAAATGTTTATCCATTATCAGATGAAATCGCTTATAACTTTATAGGTGATATTGTCCCTGTTGATGATATGCTTGACTTCTCTAGACCTGTTACTTATGGTGCACAAACAGAAGAAGATTGGCACTTTGAACATAAAGCAAAACAACATAAAGCATTAATGGATTCTCGTCCAATTATTGATGATGTATATGCTGAGTTCGAAAAGCTTACAGGTAGACAATACAATAGAGTTGAATCTTACGATATGGAAGATGCTGAAGTTGTTATTGTTGGACTTGGTACAACAGTTGAGACTGCAAGAGTTGCAGCTAAACAACTAAGAGAAGAAGAAGGTATTAAAGCAGGTGTTGTTGCTATTAGATGTTTCAGACCTTTCCCTTTTGATCAAGTAAGAGAAGCTCTTGAAGGTGCGAAAGCAGTTGCAGTAACTGATAGATCATCTCCAGGTGGAGCAATGGGTGCATTCTTTAATGAAGTATCTGCAGCATTGTATTCAACTGCAAGTAGACCACTTGTGACTAACTTTATTTATGGTCTTGGTGGGCGTGATTTCTCAATAGATGAAGCAAAAAGAATATTTAGAGAGCAAAAAGCACATGCTGATGCTGGACATATTACAACAGATATCCAACAATTTTCAGGACTTAGAGGTCCTCACCTTGGATATTTCCAAACAAAAAGAGGTTAATTATGGCAATTACATCAATAAAAAACTTAAAAGAATTTTCAACAAACAATGATAGAT
>CAZXGY010000015.1:0-11737 GCA_964640455.1 uncultured Sulfurovum sp. | reverse complement strand
CTACCATTGGTTTCATTGCCCCAAAGTAGTTTCCTATATGAAGTTTTCCTGAAGCCTGAATTCCTGTAAGTACACGCATAATCTCTCCTATGGGCATCTCTAAAAAACCTGCATGTCCATAACATTACAAGCTTCTGTTCAGGCAAGGCACTCACTTGCAGGCATAGCCGTAGCTACGTCAAAATTGAGTAACGCCGCATGGGCGGAAGCTTGTATTGCCCGTAGGGTGGTATTTGCAAGCGTAATCTTGCACAAGATACTTCCATCATCGTAGCTTTGGCTATGATTTGAAAGCCTCTTACACAATCTCACATTTGCAAAACCCATTATGGGTATGCAGGGTTTTTAGAGAAGCCCTATATAATTTGCACAAATTATAGCAGGAGAATTAGAAATTAGAAATTAGAAATGAAAATTTTAAATAAATTCATCGCCTTCATCCATTCTTTGACCTCTTTTTCTGGCTACCATATCGAGTGGTACACCTTCAAAGTCAAATCTCTCTCTAAAGAAGTTAGAGAGGTAACGAATGTATGAGAAGTGTAAGTACTCAGGACGGTTGGTAATAAGAGCAATCTTAGGTGGTTTTGTCTCATACTGTGTAGCAAACTTGATGTTAACCACTGCACCATTATGAGATGGTACATGGTGACGGCGAATGGCAGCACGTAAAGTATCGTTAAGGTCAGAGGTAGGTATGCGGTACGTATAACGTTTATAGATAGCGACTATCTGGTCAAGTATCTTGTTTACACGAAGCCCAGTTTTCGCAGAGATAGTGATAAACGGTGCATAGTGTAAGAATCTTAGCTCGTCACGTACATCATCTACAACCTCTTCATAGCTTCTCTCATCTTTAATATCCCACTTGTTAAGGACGATAAGACAAGCAAGTTTATGCTCTTCTATGAGTCCTGCTACTCTTTCATCTAGTTCAGATATCTGAGTAGTAGAGTCAAGCATCAAGATAACAAGGTTTGCTTTTTTGAGTAGCTCAGTTGTACGAGTCAGTGCATACTTCTCTATGCCCACTATCTTAGAGCGTTTACGGATACCTGCTGTATCTATAAACGTTACTTCATGCCCGTCATGTTCTATCATCTCATCTATGGGGTCTATGGTTGTCCCTGCAACATCAGAGACTACAGAACGCTCTTCACCAAGGAGTGCATTAAGTAAAGAAGATTTACCCGTATTTACACGCCCGATGATGGCTACACGGATTTCATTATCTATAGTTTCCTCTTCATAGCTTGCATGTACTTGCTCAACTATCTCTGCAAAAGGATCTATCTCAGTATCAACTTCAAGTACAAGTTCTTCTTCTACTTCTGGCGCAGGGATATGTTCTTCCATCCATGCATAAAAGTCGTTAAAGTAACGGTTATGACTCACAGACATAGGGAAGGTTGCATCTGCACCAAACTCTAAAAACTGCCAGTAACGCTCTTCTTCTTTGTCGTTATCTATCTTGTTAACGACAAGGGCTAGAGGTTTGTTCATCTCTTGGAGTTTATAGAAGAGCTCTTTATCCTCTTCATCAGGGATACTTTTCCCATTGACCATGTATATGATAATGTCGGCTTCCTCTGCTGCACGTAAAGAAAATCTAGCTACTGTACTAAAGAGTTCCGTAGAGTAGTCTATCCCCCCTGTGTCAAGTACTTCAAAATCACGGTTCTCAGAAATGGTTACGATACGCTTTTTAATGTCACGGGTTGTTCCAGACATATCTGAAGTAATGGCATCACGCTGACGTGCGAGACGGTTAAAGAGTGAAGACTTCCCTACATTAGGACGTCCTACGATGGCTACTTTTTTAAGACTCGGCATTTAGTGCCTCCCTGTACTGCGTTTTAACGCTTGTTAAATGTTGTTGTTCTTGCATTTAGTTTCTTTCTATAGTTATTCTCTGAATGAACGAGAATAGAGGGTATTTAATTGTTGGAATTATAGCATAATGTAGGTGTGACTGTGTTATGGTGATAATACTAAAATATATTATTCATGAGTAGTACTATCAGGTATAGGTAAAACAATGACATCATTTACATTTGGCTTTTGTAAATGTTTTCTTATATCACTGGTTCTGTAGATGTATCCTACACCATTTTGTGTCTCTATCTCATAGGTGCCTTGTGGGGTAGAGAAGGTGATGTAACTACTTTGTGTAGACTTGGTAATAGTGGTTGTGTACGAGATACCCTCATCTTTAAACTGCCCTGTGAGAGAGTGAGAATCATCACTGTTTTTTACCACAGAAGAGATGACGATAGTATAGTCAACACCCTCGATGTTGGGTAATGTAAGTGTGTCATTGACTTTTAGTTCTTCTGTGTGGCTAGTTGAAAGGCTTATGGCTTCTATGGGGGTAATATTTTTTCGAGGCTTGGTTGTAAGTTTTGCTTCCTCTAAAGAGAGTATTTCATAAAGTACACGTTCCTCATCTGTAGATACTTTTGGTGCTACTACTATACTCTCTGTACTTTTAGGTATCTGCTTCGTAGGTTTTTTTTCTTTTGTAGGCATTTGTGAATGAGACTCTTTTTTAGTTATATTTATTTCTTCTTTAATAGAAGAATTTTTTGCTTGGGGTAGAGAAGAGGGTTTCTTAAAAAACAGTATTGCAGCCACTATAGCTACAATAAGAAAAATACCTATCAGAATTTTTTGCATAGACTTAATAGAGATTAGCAATCATAGGTGCAGTGACTTCAAGTACTTTAGTTGCATGTGCTTCACCATTTTGTCCTATAGGTATACCACAAGGTTCACCAGGTACACACTCATACTCAGGTGAAGAAAATTTTGCAATCAAATTATTTGTATGATAAAGATGTGCATATGCCATAATCGTAGAAAATTTACCCTCTACACCATGACCTAAACCATAAGGGTAGGGTTCAGGATTATTTCCATCTTGAAGGTGAGAGTGTAAAAGACCCATATTATGACCTATCTCATGGGCTGTGGAGTCTGTAGGACAGTTTATTTCTACCTGTGCATACATAGCATGTTTAAAATGACTTGCCTGTGCATAAGAAGATGAACCATAAGCTACACCACACTGACCCACTTCTCCATCTGGGTTTACTTGATAGATGAGAACTGTGTCTGCTTTGTATTGCTCTCTAAGTGATTGAATGGTTGAAGATGCGGCAATTTCATCAAGTGCATCCTCTGAATGGTTTTGTGTATCATAAAAAAGTATTGCTTTTGCATGAATACTAATGCTTAATCTACTGTCTCTATATATATTATTACTTACAGCAAAAAGGTGATTGACACGTGCATTTACGTTGCTATAGGCAGATTGAACCTCTTTGTCGTAAAGTACCAATACATCTATGGAAGCTGATGATCCTGGTGCTGGTGTAGGTGCAGGCTGTGTGGGTGTTTTTGATGTTGCTTGTGTATCAACAGTGGGTGCTTGTGCAGGTTGAGTATCCTCTTGTGAGTTTGACGAACCACAGGCAACAAGGAGAAAAGAGAGAGTTGAAAATAAAATAAATTTAGATATGTTTTTCATAGGTAACCTTTAACTGTTTTGCTTTAATAATTCAGATTATAACAGAAGAAGGTTAGTAAAATATTAACCAAAAATCACTTTTTTGTCATTTTCCTTCCCTGTTTCTTCTATATAAATGGAGTGAGAAGGGAAGGCAAAACTTGAATGGTTATCTTCAACAATTTGCATAATTTTCAAGTGCACATCTTCACGGATATCCAAATATCTTGACCAATTTGCTGTTGAGGTAAAAGTATAGATAAAAATGTTCAATGCAGAATCACCAAAGGATTCAAAATTAACAAGCAAGGTCTCTTTTTGAGAAATATGTTCATGGTTGTGAAGCATATATTTTATCTCTTCAACGATTTTAATCATCTGTTCACTAGACGTTGAGTAGGTAAGACCAATACGCATCTTAATACGTCTCACTCCACGACGTGAAAAGTTTTCTATGGGGTTGTTTGCCACAATTTGGTTGGGTACGGTGATGAGTGACTTCCCAAAAGAGCGTATTTTGGTAGTACGCATACCTATATCTTCAACTGTACCCTCTACGCCATTGACTTTTATCCATTCACCTATACGTATAGATTTATCAGCCAAAAGTGAAAAAGAACCAAAGAGATTTGAAGCCGCATCTTTAGCAGCCAATGCAAAAGCAAGACCACCGATACCTAGAGAGGCTACAAGTGCAGTGACATTGATGCCCCATACTTGAAGCATAGCACCAAGCCCTACACCTGAGATAAGTATTTTTAAGATGGTGAGTATGAAATTACCCACTTCTTGAGACAAGTCTGAACTATAGCGACCAGCAAATTGATGGGCTACACCTCTTAATGCTTCGGCAATAGCGAGTATCGCCCAAAAAATATCATAAACAATAAGTGTATTTAAAATATTTTTAATTACTTCTGTCTCTTTAAAAATAATTAAAAAGAAAAGGTGAATCGCTACTAAAATAAAAGCAAAACGTATAGGGGCTTTGAGTGCAGAGATAATACGGTCATCATAGTAGTTCTCAGTGTATTTTGCAAGTTGTTGTAGTGTACCCATAACGACTGAAGTAAAAAACTTACGTAGTCCTAAAAAAAACATAAAGACAATAGTAGCAGCCATCCATTGTGCTAAAGGAATGTCAAAAATAATAGTAGAAAAAAAGCTACCATACTCAGAATTATAGAGAGGTGTAAGTAAGTCTTGAGCAATGTCATTCATATTCATATCTAACCCATCAATAACATTTAATGATCTGCTAGCATTCACTTCACTCGTAATTGGCATTTTCTATCCTCACAATTTATTCACGTAATTATAGTAGAATTTGGTTTAACCCAAATTATGTAATAAAGGATGGGATAATGTTAAAAAAGTTTTCTATATTTATTATATATGGGATATTGATGATGTGTATGAGTTATGCAGAGACGATACAGGCAAATTATAATGTCAGTTATGGGATATTTGGTAAGATTGGTACAGCTAAAGCATTACTAAAAAAAGAGGCTAAAACATATACTATAGATATTAAGTTAGAAGCCACAGGGCTTGCGAAACTCCTAAGTAGAGGAAGAATGGAACACCATATTTCTAAGGGGCATATACGTAATGGAGTCATGGTAAGTGATATGTATCAGCTTATTAAGTCTCATGGAGATGTTGTCATCAATAAAGAATATAAGATAGACCATAAAAGAAAAAGCATTACCAAAAAATATACCAAACATAAAGAGGGAAAGTTAATTACTACTAAAACAAGTTTTTTAAACTTTTATGCAGAAGATGATTTATTGACACTTTATTTTAATCTTGACTCCATCATAAAAAAGAAACAAAAATCTCATACCTATATTTTTAAAGTGGTGGGAGCAGAACGACAGAAGGGGAAAGTAACAGTGATTATCCCAAAGAAAGATAATATAAAACGCTATACAGATGCGCTAGGTGATGACTCTGCATGGTATGCCACTGCCATCATACATCAAAAAATATTTTCCAGTAAAGAGGGTAGGTTGATGCTGGGTATAGCCAAAGATGGCATTACCAACAAAGCTGTTTTAAAAGATGTAATATTTTTTGGAGATATAAGAGCCGTGCGTACTAAGTAGGTTTTTTAATCATATAACCCATATTACGAATATTAACAATAAGGTCTTCTTTTAGTAGTTTTTTAAGTCGATTAATTTCTGTACGAATTGTAGGTACCTCTACTTCTTTGGTATCCCATGCATATTCTTGAAAGAGTCTATAGTCAACGACCCTATTTCTGTTATTTGCTAAAAGTATTATAATTTTAAGATGACGTTCTGAGAGAGTCTGTGTTTCACCATGAAAGGTAAGTAACTCATTTTCTAAGTCTAAACTATAGTTAGGAGAGAGTCTTAAATGCGTTTGTGGTATATAGCTGGATTGTAACAGTTTATCGATACGAAGTTCAAGCTCTTTAAGATGAAATGGTTTCTTTAGATAATCATGACATCCTAAATCAAAAGCACGGCTTATATCATCTATATCTATCACTGCAGAGATGAAAATTGTATGCACTTGTATTTTCTTTTTTAAAATATCTTCAAAGAGTGTAAGACCATCTACATAGGGTACATTAATGTCTAGTATAAGAAGGTCATAAGGCATCTCCTCTATAGATATTTTTGCTGACTTACCTTCTCTAAAACTATTGACTTTATGTCCTTTGAGTGTTAAAAATTTACCAATAGCATTGTTTAGAAGTTGGTCATCTTCTAAGAGGAGTATTTTCATTGTTTTCCCTTTGGAAAGTAGTAAGCGAATGATGTATTTTCTTCTGATGAATGAAGTACAATATTAACATTCTCTATCTTACATATATTTTGTACAAGGTTTAACCCTAACCCTAAGCCATCTTCTATACTATCTTCTCGATAGTATGCATCAAAAATATGTGTAGGATCTTCTATCATATTAGAGTTACTTGAAATTTCAAAACATATTTCTTTAGCACAATGAGAAAGGATAATATGGATTGGATTATTATCATGTGTGTATTTGATGGCATTGGTAATATTGTTGTCTATAATGCGTTGTAATTTTGTTTCATTGAAATGAAGTAAGGCTCTTTCACTTTTATCTACTAAATTAAAATGTAATCCTGATTGCTTTGCAACAATATCAAAAAATGATATACGACTTTCTATAAAATCACTTAGAACAATGTGTTGTTTTGGGTATTCAATTTTATCTTGTTTGGTGAGATAACTTAAATCATCATATATCCCAAAAATATTTTTAGTGGCAGCTTCTATATTTTGTAAAGCTGAATGTTTGCCTTTCTCCATTTCATAAAGTTCTATATTTGCCATAATAACAGCTAGAGGTGTGTTTGTCTCATGTACAGCATAACGTAAAAAACGTTTTTGAGATTTTAATAAAGCCTGTGAATACTCTTTCTCTTTTTTAAGTTGTGCTTCATAATCTTCACGTGAAAGTCGAATAGCCTTAAGATAAAAGAGGTTTAGAAAGAAAACCAATATACCATAAGGGATGTAGAGTGCTAAGTTTGCATGTTCTGTATCTATATGTTGAAAGAGTGCTAAAATAGCAAGTCCAAAAGTAGATACAAATGCTATAAACCCAAAAATATGCATAGAATATTGTTTATAATCTCTAATAAATATGGGTGGATTTAGATACCTAGACACATCTTACCTTTTGTACTATTTATAAATTATTATAATAAAAATATCCTCTATTTTGGATAATTTGTCATCATTGCTATTTTCAGGCTATTTTTATAAAGTATACTAACATCACATAAAACAAACATAGGAGGATTTTATGACAAAAACAATAATGAGTACTGCATTAATTGCAGCATTGAGCGTGCCCGCATTTGCGACACAGTTTATTACCATTGGTACAGGTGGTGTAACAGGGACATACTACCCAACAGGTGGAGCCATCTGTCGTATGATGAATAAAGAGCGTAAAACGACAGGTATAAGATGTTCTGTAGAGTCAACAGGTGGATCAGTATACAATGTAAATGTTATCAATGCCAATGAGCTCGATTTTGGTATTGCTCAAAGTGATACAGCGTACCAAGGGTACAACGGAGAAGGTAAATTTGAAGGTAAAGCAGTAAAAGGTTTACGTTCAGTACTTGCGATTTACCCAGAGTTACTTGCTTTTGTAGTTAAAAAATCGTCTGGTATTAAAACGTTGGCAGATGTTAAAGGTAAAAAACTAAATGTAGATATTCCTGGGTCTGGAACTAGAATGACAACAGATATCGTATTGGCAGCTTCTGGTATCAAACATTCTGATTTGGCACTTGCAAATGAGCTAAAGTCATCTGAAGGTCCAACCATGCTTAAAGATAATAAAATTGATGGTTACTTCGGTGTGTTTGGTCATCCTACTGCAAACATCAAAGATGCTTCAAATTCTGTAGATATTGACATTGTACCTCTTGAAGGTCCAGCAATTGATGCACTGGTAGAAAAATATTCTTACTATGCAAAAGGTGTGATTTCAGGTTCATTTTACAAAGGTGTAGAAAATGATGTTCCAAGTATAGGTGTTAAAGCTGTACTCGTGACTAAAGATAGTATTGATGAGAAGATTGTATACACAGTGGCTAAAACTATTTTAGATAACTTTGATGAATTCAAAGGACTTCACCCTGCATATAAAACCATTACAAAAGAGTCACTACTAGAGGGAATGGCTGTGCCTCAGCACCCAGGTGCTATAAGAGCATTTAAAGAAGCGGGTCTTTTAAAATAAAACGTTTTAATATAGTAAAAGGAGGGGTTCTTGAGTAGTCAAACTAAAGATGAACAAGCACTAAAAGATGATTTGGAGCTTGTAGAAGAACTTGAAGGTCAACGTAACTTAAAAGAAGGAACATGGCAATACTGGCTGATAGCAGTCATCGCATTTTCTTGGTCACTGTACCAGATATATGTGGTGGTAGTACCTACTAACTCAGTATTTGTACGTTCTTTCCACTTGGCATTTGCCTTGGCATTGGCTTTTGCAATGTATCCAATGTTTAGAACACCCAAAACGATGAGCTCTATACCATGGTATAATTTTCCCATAGCTATAGCAGCAGTGATTGGTGCACTCTATATATTTATAAACTATGATGCACTCAATGCCCGTTCAGGTGCATGGTCACCTCTTGATGTAGCCATGGGAGTGGGAAGTATTTTCTTACTGCTTAAAGCAGCTAGACGTTCTCTTGGTATGGCGTTGCCTGTTATCGCTCTGATCTTTATAGCCTATGATTATTTTGGACAGTATATGCCAGATCTCATAGCCCACAAGGGTGCGAGTATTAACAAAATAGTAGGGCAAATGTATCTTACCACAGAGGGAATCTTCGGAGTACCTCTAGGGGTAAGTGCATCGTATGTATTCCTTTTTGTACTTTTTGGTGCATTGTTGGAGCGTGCAGGAGCAGGTAAGTACTTTATTGACCTTGCTTATGCACTTTTGGGTAAGTATGATGGTGGACCGGCAAAGGCTTCTGTAGCAGCATCAGGAATGATGGGGATTATCTCTGGATCTTCTATTGCTAATACAGTAACCACTGGTACATTTACCATACCTCTTATGAAAAGACTAGGTTTTCCTGGACATAAAGCAGCTGCTGTTGAGGTGGCTGCTTCAACCAATGGTCAGCTTATGCCTCCTATTATGGGAGCTGCTGCGTTTATTATTGCAGAATTTCTAGGTTTGGCGTATACCGATGTCATTATGGCAGCGGCTATTCCAGCATTTGTTAGTTATTTTGCACTATTTTACATTGTACATTTAGAGGCGAAGAAGTTAGGGATTAAAGGTGAAGATGCATCTAAATTACAGCGTGCATTTGATGTCTTTAAAAGTGGTATTCACTACATAGTGCCTATTTTCTTTTTAATGTACACACTCATCATTCTTAGACAGTCACCACAGATGGCTGCTTTTAATGCGATCTTTTTCATGATGCTTATTATGGTACTTCAGCGACCAGCCTATGCATTTTTAGAAAAACGTGAGTTGACATCAGAAGTATGGCTCAGTGGTTTTGTAGACATTGGGCATGGTATGATCAATGGTGCTAAAAATATGGTACCTATTGCTATTGCAACGGCTGTGGCAGGTATAGTAGTAGGTTCAGTTACTTTAACGGGTATTGGGCTTATCTTGGCAGAGGTTATTGAAGAGTTGTCTGGTGGATACATTGTTGCCATTCTTTTCTTTACAGCCATTGTTTCACTCATACTTGGTATGGGGTTACCAACCACTGCAAACTATATCGTTATGGCAGCATTAACAGCCCCTGTAATTATGTCATTATCTGGTGATTTGGGCTATGTGATTCCTGCCATTGCAGCACACTTGTTTGTGTTCTATTTTGGGATACTTGCAGATGATACACCACCTGTTGGGATGGCGGCTTATGCCGCCGCAGGAATCGCCAAAAGTGACCCTATTAAGACTGGATTACAAGGGTTTGCCTATGACATTAGAACAGCTATACTACCATTTGCGTTCTTTTTTAATAATAAACTACTTCTTATTGAAGGAGTAGATGCAGCAGATCCAAACAATCCAGCTTTATGGCAATGGATTACAAACCCAGGTGAGATAGGGCTTATCTTTATCACTGCAGCTGCAGGAATGTTTGCATTCTCTTCAGCTACACAAGGTTGGGTATTGACTAAAACAACAGGCGTTGAAAGACTACTGCTACTTTCAGTCGTACCATTTATGCTTATTCCAAACATGACAAGTATATGGTTGGATATAGGTTCGGAGTACTTATCGTACGCAATAGGTTTTGCAATATATGGAGTCGTCTATTTTATGCAAAAAAATAAAATTAAAAATTAAACAAGGGAGTTAAAATGAAAAAGAGTTTATTATTGTCCGTAGTGGCATCGACTATGATTATGGCAGGAGGAACTATTACACCTGTCGAACCAGTAGTAGTGGTTGAAGATGTACCAGCAGTAGCAGGAACATTCGGAGAAGCACTCAAGAACGGTAAGTTTACAGCCAATCTGCGAACATTCTATTTCGATAGAAGTTTTGATGAAGACAAAACAGGAATAAGAAATTCAACAGCACTCACATTTGGTGGTATTTTAAAGTACGAAAGTGCTGCATATCATGGAGTTAAATTTGGTTTAGCTTATTATGGAAGTCAAAGAATTGGTGGATTCTTCTCTAGAGAAGAGGGTAGAGGTACAAGTATTCTAGGAAGAGAAGGTGAAGATTTAGGTTTTCTTGGTGAGGCATATTTACAGTATGATATAGGTAATACTATGTTTAAAGTAGGTCGTCAACAATTGGCTACACCACTTATCCAAAATCACGACCTCAGAATACTTCCTTCAGTGTATGAAGCAGCAGTGATTAGAAATACAGATATTCCAGATACGATGATTGAATTAGGTTATGTTACGGCATATACTGGGTTTACATCTAAAGACAATAAATTTTTAGATTATAATAAAAAATGGGGTGAAGATGGTTTAGCCTATATTTATGCAACAAATAAAAGTATAGAAAACTTAACGCTAAGAGGACAGTATGTAAAAGCATTAACGGATACTAATGCAAATGGAAACCCTATTTTCGTTGATGACTATAAATATATTGATGCAAAATATGCCATCCCAATGGGAACGAATACATATATTAAAGCTCAGTATGGTGGAAATGCTTATAATATAGGTGAAGATTCAACACTGTTGGGTGTAAAAGCAGGAACTACATTTGGTATGTTTAATGTAGCTGTACTTTATGATAAAATATCTGATAATAGCTTCAAAGCAGTAGAATCTGGACCGATGTATTCAGATTGGCAACAAGGATACGGACCCTATGAGCCAAGTACAGCATTTGGTGGACAACTTGTTGTTACTCCATTATCTGGACTTAGTATAAAACTGGGTTATGTAGATGTCCAATCAGATACTCAACGCTTGGTTGATGACTTTACAGAGTTTAATCTAGATGCTAAATATGCTATTAATGACTGGTCTCAAATTAGAGTACGTTACTCTATCAAAGACCAATCAGATGAATCTGAAGCATTAAGATATGATGGTATAGACGGCAATGGTGGTAGAGCAGATAGAGATGACTTTAGAATCATTTACTATATGAACTTTTAGAACGTAAGAAGAAGTAAGATTTTCTTACTTCTTCGTTGCCATACTCCTTCATTTTATCGTGTTAAGCCAAGAT
>CAZXGY010000014.1:0-11907 GCA_964640455.1 uncultured Sulfurovum sp. | reverse complement strand
AAAATGAGGAAGCTTCTCATTATTTCCACATTTTCTTATGTCATACTACTTTAAAATATGTCATAAGGAAACTTCACTTGAAACATTTCTATAAAAAAATTACAACATTTTTAGGTACATGGACAGGGTCAATACTTTTTGTATTGGTTATGACTAGTACGGTAGCACAAAGCTTTATTATCCCTAGTGGGTCTATGAAGTATACGCAACTCATTGGAGATATGGTCATAGGACAAAAATATGCTTATGGCATACCTACACCACGCTTACCGATGTTAAATATACCTATGCTGCCAGACTTCTTTGGTAATGGTCACTTGATAGAAGGTGATAAACCCAAACGAGAAGATATCGTTATATTTCTATACCCTAAGGACAATACAACACACTACGTGAAGCGTTGTGTAGCAGTAGGGGGAGATGAACTTATTTACGTCGATAAAAAACTTTATATACATTTTTATGAAGGGGATGACTATATAAAAAGTAACTATCCTGAAGATAAAATAGTAAACCTAAGAGATAAACTTTGGGTAGAAAATCCTTATAGTGATAAATATCCAGGTATTGGGTATAGAAGTGAAGGTGGGAGTATCTTTGAGGGCTTGTTACAGTATGTGGCTTATGATAAAAAGATAGATATGAAACCTATCTATATTGATGCACTTCATACGCCTAGTTATAATATAAAAGGTCAAAAGGTTAATGCACTTTATACCAAAGTAGAAAAAGAACATTATTATATGATAGGAGACAACAGAGAAAACTCTAACGATAGCCGTTTTTGGGGTTCTGTACCCTACAAAAATATCATCGCTAAGCCATGGTTTGTGCTTTTTAGTATGGAGCATAGAAGCTATGAAACTATGCTCAATGGGGATGCCGATGGAAGTGGTAAAGACCACTATGGACTGAAGTTAGTTTGTAAAGATGTACCTTTAGATTCTAAAACTTGTGATGAACATTGGTCTAGTCAGCGTTTTCATATACGTTGGGAGAGATTAGGGCGAAGTGTTGCTTGGCTAGGAAAGCAAGATTTTTTGAAGGAGAAGTAAGTATGAAAATATGGAAAGAACTTTCATGGGTAGAAAAAATAGTTTTTGGATTTTTACTTGTATGTGCATTTCTGTTAATACCTGAAGTATCATTTTTGATGGGTGTGGGTGGAGTAGATTTAGGTCTCTTTGTTTTACTTATGTATAGTCAAAATATCAAAACATGGGTAGACATGCACTTTGGGATGATAACATACCCTCTTATTGAAACTAAGAGCTATGTAAAAAGTATCTCACTTAGCTCAGTAGTCTTTTTTATAACGAGTTCATTTGTTTTTTCTTCTGGGTTCTTTTTGTTGTTGATGTTTTTGAAGAAGGGGTAAATCATGAAACTATTAGAAATTGCTAAGATATTCACAAAATTGTTTTTCCCTCTTTTTAGAAAAGAGATTCAAACTGTTATGCTTGATGGCAAAAAGTCTAAGTATGTGTATATAGATAAGGGTACTCCTTATACTATTGTCTTTGAAAATGGACTAGGTACACCCATGTCATTTTGGGATAGAACATTTTTAGAACTTTCTAAAAAACATAGTGTTTTTGCTTATAACCGTCACGATAACTTAAAGATGATGAAGAGTGAAATAGAGGATAACTCAGAGTTGATGGTAAGTGCATTACATCATTTACTAGAAGTATGCAAGGTAAAAGCACCGTATATACTGGTAGGGCATTCTTTGGGTGGAATCTATGTGCAACATTATATAAAACAGTATCCTGAAGATGTGGCAGGACTTGTACTCGTAGATGCTCCGTATCCTGATGAGTTTGCTGATGTGGATGCGATGAAAATGCCCCCAAAACTACATAAAAAACTCAAAATATTTTCCATAAATGTCACGAAAATGGGCCATATACTTTTATCAGAGCCTATCACAAAAAAGGTGCCTATGATGATACTCTCTGCCTTAATGAAACAAGAGTTAAAAGAAAAACCAGAAATGCAAGAGATGGTCACATTTATGCATTCAAAACAAAAAGAGTATTTAACACTGTATCCTTGGGCAAAACAAACATGGGTAGATACTGGGCATGCAGTTATGTATGATAAACCTGAAGTAGTGACAGAGGCTATAGAAGATCTGTTAAAGGAAAAGTAAATAAAATGGAATTACTTTATGTATGGGCTTTTGTAGAGATACTTTTGACACTCTATGCACTTTACAAATTAAAAAAACTAGTGCTTGCCTACAAAGAAGATAATCATGTATATTATTATGCATTTGAAAAACTAGAAAATACCTTAATCCAAGTATATGGCAAACCAAAAATAATTCAGTATGTAATCTCTGAGATTAGGGTGTTTTATTATGCATTTTATGGCTGGTTTGTCAAAAAGAAGTCTTTTGATAATGTTTCAGAATTTACCTATATAAAAGAGACGATGTATGGTGTATTTTTATGGGTAATATTTATAAGTACGATGATAGAAGTACCTATAGTGCACTATTTTTTATCGTTGTGGAGTGTACCTGTGGCATGGGTAGTTACTGGAGTTACCCTATATGGAATGATATGGTTACTTGGCGATTATAAAGCTATAAAACATATGCCTATTAGAATAGATGAGATACATCTGTTTATACGTATAGGTGTACGGTCTAAAGTAAATATAGCACTTAGTAATATAGATACTATTTTGTCGAATGTAAATGAAGAAGAGAAAGAGTCTTATAAACACTTGGTATTGATGACTACTGTAGATGCAAATATTTATATAACACTTAAAGAAAAGATACATATAAAAGGAATATTTGGGAGCAAAAAAGGAGTAGATAAAGTGGCTTTGTATGTGGATGAACCTAGACTTTTTATGGATGATATAAATAACAAAACTATGCTATAATACTATCAAAAGTAAGTACTAAGGAATATTCATGCAAACTATAGGCATAAAAGATTTACAGATAAACCCTGCCATCTTGACACGTTCGCTTGAAGCCGACGAATACACCATGATAACAAAACGCTCTAAACCCATAGGACTAGCTATCTCTTTTGATGATAAAATAGTCACAGAAGGACTAAAAACGGCTCTCATGGTTGATGCCTATAAAAATGGATATTTGAGCTTAGGGCAGGTTTCTAAAGCGTTGGAGTTAGATAAGCAAAAGACGATGAAACTCCTTTCTACTATGGGGCTAGATGTGATAGACTATGACTTTAATGATGATATGGATGGACTAAAAAGTTTTCTATGATAGTTAGTGACAGTACTACACTCATCATCCTTTTTGATTTGAAACGTTTGGAATTGCTTTCAAATATCTTTGAACATATTATCATACCACAGGCAGTCTATGATGAAATAACAGTTAAAAACCCCATAAAATTAACATCTTTTATATCAGTAAGAAAAGTGACACATACAGAGTTATTCAATACACTTACGTCACTTTTAGACATAGGAGAGAGTGAAGCTATTGCTTTAGCATTGGAACTAAAAAAACCTCTTATTATTGATGAAAAAAAAGGAAGGAAGATTGCTTTGCATCAAGGTATTAAAATAATAGGACTTTTGGGTGTTGTTTATTTGAACATTAAAAAAGGCTACTTGACAAAGGCAGAAGCCAAAGATTTTTTAGACGATGCAGTAGAACATGGGTATCGTATATCTCAGAAATTGATTGATGAGATGTTTTTTAAAGCATAAAATAGGTATCCCAATACCTATTTTATGCTATACTTAGGTATTCTAGTACTAATTAGGAGTATTTATGTTAGAAAAAATTAGAATTGAGTCTAAAAAATTTCTATATAGAAATAACCTTTCTTATCAAAGATATTTTATTAAAGAAGATAAAATAAAACATAGACTTACCGTAATCACAGGACAAAGAGGGGTAGGTAAAACGACAACTATCGCACAGTATATGGCGTTGCATCCTGAGTGGGAGTCACTTTATGTGAGTATGGATAGTTTTTTGATAGGGGAGCTAACAATGTATGAAATAGCTCAGAGTTTTGAAGAACAAGGTGGTAAACTGCTCTGTTTTGATGAGATACATAAGTATAGCAACTGGTCTCAAGAGTTAAAAAGTATCTATGATAACTTTCCAAATCTTCAGATAGTAGCCTCAGGTAGTTCAGCATTAGAGATAAACAAAGGTAGTCATGATTTAAGTAGAAGGGCACATCAAGTACGTATGTATGGTATGAGTTTTAAGGAGTATTTAGAGCTTACGTTAGATATGGAACTGCCTAAACTTACACTTGAAGAGGTACTTACCTCTCATGAGAGCATAGCTTTTGACATAGTGATGCAGCTTGAAACTATGGGTAAAAAGATATTACCACTTTTTAGAACATATCTTAAAACGGGCTATTATCCTTATTCGCTTACTATAGAGGATGAAGATATATTTTTTGATATGTTGAAGCAAAATATAAATGTTTCACTCTCTAGTGATTTGCTCTTTGTATATCCGAGTCTTGATGGAAACAGTATTAAGAAACTCAAACTTCTTTTGAGTATCATTATGGAGAGTGTACCCTTTGTTCCTGTCATAGAAAAGCTAAAGCCTATGCTAGATATAGGAGATGGTAGAACACTTAAAGAGTATTTTATTAAGCTAGAAGATGCAGGTATTTTAAAGCTACTGATGAAGGCTTCTTCTAAAGGGCTAAAAAGGCTTGAAAAACCTGAGAAAATATATCTTGACAATAGTAATTTATTGTATATTTCAGAAGCAAATAGTGGAACAGTACGAGAGACATTTTTTTTAAATATTTTAACCGTCGCACATGAAGTTAGATATCCTAAAAAAGGAGATTTCTTAGTAGATAATCGTTATCTTTTTGAAGTAGGAGGTAAAAATAAAGGTTTTACCCAAATAAAAGATATACCCCATTCATATATAGCATCAGATGATACAGAGATAGGCACAGGGAATAAAATACCTTTATGGTTATTTGGATTTCTATATTAACTGCAAGTTCCTCATTATTTCCACATTTTATTTAGAGATACTGTGAGTATCAAATATAGATAAAGTAAGGGAAGAGAATGAAGATTATAAAGTTTATTTTAAAATGGTTATTAATTTTAGTTGTAGGGCTATTTGTATTATCAATACTCTATGAGCAGTACTCACGTTATAGTGCAAAGAAGAACTTTGTAGATAATGGAACATATGTAGAAATAGATGGGCATAAGATGCACTATCTTAAAAAAGGAGAGGGGACGCCTACTGTTGTCTTTGAATCAGGTTTGGACTTTTCTGGGCATATGAGTTGGTATAAGGTACAAGAAGAGGTTTCGAAGTTTGCTACGACCATCTCTTATGATAGAGCTGGAATTCTTAGAAGTGAAAAGTCTGATAACCCTAGAACATGTGAAAACATGGCAGATGAATTACATATGCTACTTGAAAAGATTGAAGCTAAAAAACCTTATGTTTTAGTCGTGCATTCCTTGGGTGGTTTGATAGCTAGATGTTATGCAAAAAAGTATGCAGATACACTAAGTGGTATCGTCTTTGTTGATGCATCTCATCCTGAACAGTTAGAGCGTGCCCCTGAGAGTATAAAAGCTAAAATGAAATCGGCTGGACTTCCTTCTGATTGGGTTATATCTTTATCCTATCATACAGGGCTTACACGTTTATCCATAAATAGTATGTTAGATGTAGTACTGAAAGACGAGAAAGATAAAAAGATTTTAAAAGCTGAAATCAATGCTTATTTGATAAAGAGCAATAATGGAGCCATAGAAGAAGCTAAAATGCTTGAACAGATGACCAAAGCATCTAAGGGTGTAAGTTTTGGAGATATCCCACTCACAGTATTGAGTGCCAATCATAAAGAGGCAAAAGGAGATGAGCGTATTCTTTTTGAATTCTTTTATAAGCTGCAAAAAGAGCATTTAATCCTTTCTACAAAAAGCAAGCAAGTCTTTGTTGAGAGTGGACATTTTATTCAGTTAGAAAAACCTGAAGTAGTGATAGATGCTATTAGAGATATTGTAGCGGAAAATAAAATATCTGATAAAGAGTAGTATTTCTTCCTCATTATTTCCACATTTAATTTTGAGATACTACAATTACATAAACAAATAAGGGAAAAGAATGAAATTCAAATTTAACTATGTCAAACATGTTCTCACTGTAGCTTCGCTCACGTTACTAGCAGGATGTGCAAATACATTGGATTCAAAACCAACGAACACAAAGCAAGTAATAGGCGGAGAGTTATTATTTGAAGCAAGTAGCCAGAAAATAAGTAAAATTATAGAGGGTTACGTGGAAGATAATACTATGAAAGTTTATGGTTTGAAAGTCTATAAAGTACCATATATAACAAAAGATAGTCAAAATCACAACATCCATGTATCAGGGTTGTTGAGTGTACCTATAGGTAAAAAAGAGACTATTGGGTTAGTAAGTTTTAGTCATGGAACGATAACACTAAATGATAGTGCTCCTACCGTAAAAGCTAAAAAAACAAAACAACCTAGTATAGCAGCACTATTTTTTAGTGCTACAGGAACGGGTTTTGCTACACTTGAAGCAGATTATATTGGTTATGGTAATTCAAGTAAACATCATCACCCTTATATGATAAAAGATACATTAGCCAATACTTCGGTAGATTTTATTAAAGCTGTAAAAATTTTCGCGAAGAATAATGATATTAAGTTAAACAATCATCTTTATGTTTCTGGTTATAGTGAGGGAGGATACGTTTCTATGGCTACTTTACAAAAATTGGAAAATCAACATATATATGTAACTGCTGCGGCACCTATGGCTGGTGCATATGATTTAGACTATATGGCAAGATCTGTTTTAGGTTGGGAGGATGAATCACTCAAAAGTTATGCAATGACCTATACTATACTTACGTTAAATGCCTATGCGAAAAAGTATGGAAAAAAGATAAAAAGTATTATTAAAGAGCCTTATGCTTCAAGAATAGATACACTTTTAGATGGTAAACATACATTTGGGCAAATAGATAGTGCATTACCATTAGATGAAGTTGGTAAAGATGGATTACTCACTAAAAAGTTTCTATCACAGTATAAATCTAATCCAAACCATTGGCTTAAAAAAGCTCTCAGAGAAAACAGTTTATTCAATTGGAAGCCAAAAACAAAATTGCGACTTATTCATTGTCAGGGTGATGACCAAGTACCTTATTCTATTAGTGAGAGAACACTACAATCCCTCATTCACAATAGGGCTCGAGATGTGAGTTTAATTACACTAGATAGTTTTGAAAAAAATGATACAAAATGGAGTCATAATAGGTGTTTTATTCCTTCTCTATCATGGGCTACATATTGGTTTAACTCTGTCGAAGAAAATGGAATAATAATCAATACAAAGAAAATTAAATGAATATTACTTGGTAATGCTATTTGATATATTATGACACATGAATTTAACTTTAAAAATATGAAGGAAGAGAATGACAACTAAAAAACTAATACTACTAAGTCTCGTAACCATACCTCTGCTACTTAATGCAGAAAATATCACATTAGATGATATAGATGTGACTGCCAAAATAGTAGATGGAGGAGAGAGTAGTCTTGTTCAAAAAGAGGGCTACATGAAGTCTGCTCCTATGCAGAAACAGATAACTACTAAACAAGCCCTAGAGATAGCAGGTACGAACGGTGACCCCGTTAAAGCTTTGAAGAGTTTTGCAGGTATTGTGAGTACTAATAACGATGATGGCTCTGAGTTGTATGTACATGGTTCTAAACCTAGAGAGACACGCTTTAGCATAAACCACTTACCTATAGGGTATTTGTTTCACCTTGGAGGGTTACATTCTGTCATAGCACCAGAGATGACTGGACAGATAGATGCTTACCTTGGTGGGTTTGATGTGACGTATGGAGCGATGGGAGCAGTGGTAGACATAAGTCCGAAGTATCCTACGGGTTCAGGTAAGGGTAGAGTGCATGTCGGGCTGTACGATGCAGACTTTGCCTATGACATGCGTTTAGGTGAAGATACAAATCTTTTCATTTCAGCACGTCGCTCTTACTTTGATTTAGTAGCAGATAAAATTATAGATGAACTAGACTCAGACAGTGAAGATGAGCGTAAAAAAACGACCTTTACACTTTTCCCACAGTTTTATGATGCCCAGCTTATACTAACCCATGCGATGGGTAATCATATCTTTTCTCTAGAAATGTTAGCTGCACAAGACGAACTCAAAATAAATGACACTTTTAACATAGACAAAGACCCTGTAGCTGTAGGGAAAATAAACTCTAAAGTGGAGTCAAACACTATAGGTGCTAGATGGATATATGCAGGGGATGGCGTAACAAGTAATACACTACTCTATAGGCTATTTACCAAACAAAATGTAGCGTTTTATGATGATGACTATTTTGTAGATACAGAACTTGAAGAGTATGGACTGTACCATGAGACAGTATGGAACTTAGATAAACATACGGTGACTATGGGTGCTGAGGCGAAGATAGTAAATGCTCCGACGAAAGTACACTCAAATGCACCAAGCTTAACAGACTTTGAAGACCTTGTTACAGAACAAGCGGTAGTAGACATAGACAAAACCTTTAAAGCCAAAGAATATACGCTCTTTGCTCAAGACATTTGGGACATTACAGCTAACGACCATTTACGTTATGGTGTACGTGCATGGAAGACAGACTTTCAAAACTTTGGTTCAGGCATAGACCCTAGGGTAGCCTATGTACATGACTTTGCCAATGACTTTACCGTATCTGCTGCCGTGGGGAGATACTCACAGCGTCCTTCTACCTTTACCAGTATCGAAGGCTTTGGTAACCCTAAGATAGAAACACAAGAGTCAGCTGACCACTATACACTTAGCTTACAAAAAGGTTTTTCAGATGGCTCCTCTTTAGTGGTAGAACCCTATTTTAAAAAGTTTAAAAACTTAGCCATAGCAGATGACTTGACCAACTATGAGTCTGTAGGTAGAGGTGAAGCGTATGGAGTAGATGTGACCTACAAGAAGAAGATAGATAACTTTAATTTTATGTTAGCCTATACATATGTAAAGGCTAAACGTCAGCTCAGCACAAATAGTACTAAACAGTATAGGTTTGAGGGTGATATCCCTCATACACTACAGATAACTACCAACTATCACTTTTGGGATAGCTGGAGAGTCTCTGCTTATGCTAAGTACTCATCTGGAGTTCCCTACACGCCCATAGTAATTGCAGATACCTATAGCTACCAAGGTAAAAACTACTTCAAGCCCATATATGGTAAACCCTATAGTGCTAGACTAGATGCCAACTATGACCTAGACCTACAAATAGGCAAAACATACAAATACACAGGTGATAAAAGTTTGGAAATCTCCTTAGAACTTATGAATGTTAATGCTTTGTTCAAGAAAAATATTGCAAGTATCAAGTACAATGATAAGTTCGAAAAAGATGGAGTATATGAACAGATGGGATTTTTACCTGCGTTGCATCTTACGTATAGGTTTTAAGCCTATATCCAATACCTGAGACATTCTCTATGAAATCTCCACCTAACTTTTTGCGAAGCCCACGCACCAAAGAGCGTAGGGCATCCATACTCATGCCCTCGTATGCCCATATAATATTTTCTATCTCTTCATAGCTAATGGCTCTTTGTTGGTTTTTAACTAAGAAATCAAAAAAGAGTAGTTCATTGTGGGTTAGTTTGACGAGCTTATTATTTATGATGAGAGTTTGATTTATCGTATCATAGTTAGTATGTTCATTCAGTAGAACACAATGAGGATTTTCATTGTTTAATGTATCACATGCTACAATAAGTGCTTCTGTCAGTTTTTCTGAGGAAATAGGCTTTACAATGTATTTAATAAGTTGTAATTCTACAGCTTTGAGAAGATACTCTGTCTCAGTGTGTGCTGTCGCTAAAATGATGGGTGTATGCTTGTCTTCTTTGCGAATTTTAGAGGCAAACTCCAAGCCACTGAGCTTGGGCATATTGATATCGGAGATGATGAGATCGGGTTTATGTGTGTTATATAGTTCCAAAGCAATTAAACCATTTTCAGCTTCTAAAACTTTATGACAGTAACGGTTGAGGTACTCTACAGCATTTTGGCGTATGAGGGGTTCGTCTTCAACATAGAGTAGCGTAAGGTCTTTTAATACATTTAAATTCATAGTTAAATTGTAGTCTAAATAGGTTAATTTAAGTTAATTGTCATATACTTTGCAGTACAAAGTACTTTGAAAAGGAAAATAATGTTAGAAGAAAAAGCAGAGGCACTACGACAGATTAGTGAGATAAAAAACCATCTTATAGATAAACAAACCTTTTTTCCTTATAACTATAATGCTACCTATGTGTGGTGTGTGATTGCCCTTATATTGACATTTATTATGGTACCCATGTATGAGGTAAGTGTGTTACAGGGGACCGTTGTTATGATTGTTTTAATTACTATTGGGTTTATTACAGAAGGGGTTATGACTAAAAAAGTAAATAAAAGTTATGACATAGAAGATTGTACACGTAGACAAGAATTTATTATGAAAAACTTTTTTATGCTTTCTCTTTTTCTCATTATTATAAGTACTATACTTGCTTCATACAAGCTCTATGTACCTATCTTTCTCTCTTGGCTTTTTTTGGTCTCTTTTGGATATTTCGCTGTAGGTTTTGTACTAAATATTGAGCGTTTCTCACAAATGGCTAAGTTTAATATGTTTGCAGCCATATTACTTTTAGGCTTAGGTTTTGCAAATGATACATTGGTAGGTTCTAACTTAACATACCTTAGTGTTGTGCAAGTCTTTGTCATTATTGGACTTGTTATTTTGCCTGCACAAGTTGCTTGGTTTCAAAAGAAAGAAGGAAAGTAAACGTTATGTTTGATCCTCTTTTACATCAAGCTATACGCTCAAAACTTATATCGTTACTCATTAGCAATGATGAGTTGCCTTTTAAAGCACTCAAAGAGTCTTTAGGTGTGACTGATGGGAACCTCTCTACCCATTTAAGTAAACTTGAAAAAGAGATGTATGTACGTATAGAAAAAACGTTTGAGGGTAAACGCCCCAAGACAATAGTACATATTACAGAGCAGGGTCGTAAGGCTTTTGAAGTCTATATAGAAGCACTTAAACTATTTATAGAGGATAACTAATGGAAAAATATATACACTTTTTATTTAAATTTAAATGGTTCATCGTTATTGCTGTACCTCTTATAGTCCTGGCACTTGCCTCAAACTTGAAACATCTTGAGATAGATGGAAGTTATCGTATCTGGTTTGAAAAAGACTCTAAGATATTGACAGATTATGACCAGTTTCGTTCTGAGTTTTCTAATGATGATGGTATTGTTGTGGTCTTTAAAGATGAAAGTGGCATTTTCAATAAAAAGGCACTAGGGAGTATACAACGTCTCACCGAAGCTTTTTGGGATATGCCACATATAGACAGAGTAGACAGCATTACAAACTACCAACACGTACATACAGAAGTAGATAAACCAGATGATGTTCTTGTGGATGATTTTATAGTAGAAGATTTATCTGAAGTGACTCCAGCTTATTTGGCAGATAGAAAAAAAGTAGCACTTTCGGACTCCATCATAGTTGATAGTTTTATCTCTAGAGATGGTACAACCACTATGATATTTGCGAGACTTGAGCCTGAAGCAAATGAGAATGGAGATATCTCTACGGAGATGATGGGGTATCTTACACCACTGATAGAAGCAGAGTCTAATAAAACAGGCTACAAGTACTGGCTCAATGGTGGACCCCCAATGACACAAGCTTTTGTGGACATTGCAGGAAAAGATGCTATGACTTTTACACCTTTGGTATTTTTATCTTCTATGATATTGTTATTTTTACTTTTTAGACGTGTATCTGG
>CAZXGY010000013.1:0-12161 GCA_964640455.1 uncultured Sulfurovum sp. | reverse complement strand
AATCATAGTACCTTGTGGCATATTTGGCTCTTTTATATATGCAGGAATACCATTTGTAAGAAGTTCTATTGTATTATCATCTGCTTCAATGCCTACAATATCATCAAATATTTTTTCAATATTGATATCTATTTTTTGAACCATATTATATATCTCCAAATTATTTCTGTTATATTGTATCGTAAATAAATTAACTAAGAAATGAAGCTATACTGTCAGTGGAATTGTCAGTAAAAAACGCCCATTATCTACTGACACTTGTATTTTTAAAATTCTGTAAAATCCATCAAAGCTCGATGACATCGAGCTTTGATAGAAAACTAGCTATTTGTCTACAGGGGTTCAATTCCCCTCACTTCCACCAACACCTTAATCCATACATATCACACCCTATTATAATGACTAAATTTAAGCAATAGAAGTATACAATCTACTTTAAATCCAAATAAATAAAAGAATCCTGTGAAAATAAAAAAACCTGAAGATGAAAAGTATTTTAAAGATATTGTTCTCAATGACATATTGGAGGAGATCTCTAATGAAGATAACATCCAAACAGGTACTACCACGCAGAGAAAAAAAAGAAAACCTTCAAAAAAGAAACTCTTTAATAGAACTATACTCTTTACCATACTCGCAGCATCCCTACTTTTATTTATGTTCATGCTCTTTACGCTGGTAACAGATGCAACAAGCGAAGTAAAACCTACACCTCAAACACCAACGGTTATAACACCTCAAACAGATGAACAAGCATGGAAAATGGAAAAAGATAGACAAGGATATAAAAAATCTACTTCAATAAAAGTTGTAAAAAAAGAGACTAAGCCTAAAAAAAGTATTGCAACGAAAGTGATAAAAGTTAAGCCCAAGAAGCGTAAAGTAATTCCCATTCAAAAAACAGAAAGAGAACTTGCCAAAGAAGCACTAAAACAACAAATGTTACATTAAACTATATATCTTTCTATATCGCTGTGTAACGCAGTTATCACTTCATAGGAGATAGTAGCTAGTTGTGTAGCTGCAACTTGTGCATCATTAAGCACACACACTTCAGCGCTTTTAGATGCCAATGTTATAAAATCCATAGAAACACGCCCGAGTATAGGTAAATTTTCTGCTGTGATAAAAGGACTATTTACATCTCCTCTACACCAACCATCACCATAGCCTAAGTCATAAGTAGAGACAGTCATATTTTTATCTGCAACATAATCACCTCCATACCCTACACACTCTCCCTCTTTTAACATTCTTGTAGAGACTTTATTGGAATGAAGTGAGAGTACGGGTTTTAATAATTTCTTATCAAAAACTGTAGGTAATTCATTATAACCATAAGCAGCTATACCTACACGTACTAAATCTTCTGTGAAATTTTTACTTCTTAAAAGTGCTGCTGAGTTATGTGAGTGGATGCGTACATTTATAAAACCTGCATTTTTTACTTTTTCTTTGACTACTTCAAAATTCTTTTGTTGCCAAAACAACTCTGAACTAAGCTCATCTGCACTTCGGTAATGTGTCATAAGACCTACAAGATTTAAATCCTGTGTAATAATAGCCTCTAAAGCTTTGTCAAGTTCCTCCATAGAGATACCATTTCTATGCATTCCAGTATCCACTTTGAGTTCTACATTTGCACCAGCTTGCGCTTTTTTTATATCATCTAAACTATTAATGGTGTAGCTATATTTTTCATGTTTAATACTGCTATCACCAAGTACTAAGATAGTATCAAAAAATGTTTCTATCTGCTGAGCTTCTGCTGTTTTACGTACAACTGCATGCTTAATGCCAAACTCAGATGCAAGCTCTGCCATAAGTACCAAACCATGCCCGTAAGCATTATCTTTAAGGACAATAGCAACTTTCTCAACTGAGCCAGTTTGAAGCGTGATTTGGTTAAGATTATGATAGAAATTTTGTTTATTTATTTTTATAAATGCCATAGTGTGATTATATCTAACAAGGATTAAAATGGATTGGTTAACAGCAATAGAAATAGTTGGAATGATAGCCACAGCCATATTTATTGGGCTATTGATAAAAGAGTTTAAAAAGAGTATCAAAGAGAGCAATGAAGGTAAAGTAAGTAAAAGGTGTGACCTTGACTAAACGAGTACCAGCAGAGTGGGAGAAACAACAATGTGTACTTATGAGTTTCCCTCACGAAGAGACAGATTGGCATAATCCAGATAAACAAACCGATTTGGAAGCTTCTCTCTCTCCTTTTATACGCATAGCCCAAGCCATCTCTTACGCACAAGCAGTCTACATCATTTGTAAAGACAAAAGTAAAATCTCCTCTATGTTTTGTAGTACACGAAACATGACTTTTATAGAGATACCCACCAATGATACATGGATACGTGACTATGGATACATCTCTGTTATGGAGGATAAAAAAAAGAAACTACTTGACTTTACTTTTGATGGATGGGGAGCTAAGTTTGAAGCTTCTCTTGACAACACTGTCAATAGTGCTTTACATAAAAAAGGATATATGGGTATTACCCCTTTAGAAAGTATAGATTTTGTACTTGAAGGGGGTTCTATAGAGAGTGATGGAGAGGGTACAATTCTTACTACAACAGCATGTCTATGTAACCCCAATAGAAACGGTGGGCTTTCCAAAAAGCAAGTAGAACAAAAACTTCAACAGATGTTAGGTACGCAAAGAGTACTCTGGCTTGATTATGGTTATTTGGCAGGAGACGATACCGACTCCCACATTGATACCTTAGCTAGATTTGTCAATAAAAATACAATACTTTATGTCAAATGTGACAATAAAGAAGATGAACACTATGACGCTCTTCAAAAGATGGAAGAACAACTCAAAACATTTAATACTATGGAAGGGAATCCATACACACTTATAGCACTTCCCATGACAGATGCTATTTACAATGATAAAAAAGAGAGACTACCTGCAACCTATGCAAATTTTCTCATTGCTAACGATGCACTCATATACCCTACCTATAGTGATAAAAATGATAAAATAATACATGAAATATTTACAGGGTTATTTCCAGTTAAAGAAATTATCCCTATTAATTGTTTAAAACTTATAGAACAAGGTGGAAGTCTACATTGTTCAACTATGCAGATAGTGTATTAGGAGAGACTATGAAAACAGCACTTATACAGCAAAAATATTATGATACCAAAGAAGAAACTTTAACAGTTACCCTAAGTAAAATAGTAGAAGCCGCACAAAAAGGTGCTGAACTTGTGGTACTTCAGGAGCTACACCAAACAGAATACTTTTGCCAAAGTGAAGATACGAAGTTTTTTGCTTATGCCAATGATTTTGAAAAAGATGTAGCCTACTGGGCACAAGTAGCACAAGACAACAACATTGTTTTAGTCACTTCACTCTTTGAAAAACGTACAGCGGGACTTTATCACAACACCGCCGTAGTCTTTGAGAAAGATGGTTCTGTTGCTGGAAAATATAGAAAAATGCATATACCTGATGACCCAGGGTTTTATGAAAAATTTTACTTTACTCCTGGAGACCTAGGGTTTGAACCCATACAAACATCTGTAGGGAAACTGGGTGTACTAATCTGCTGGGATCAATGGTATCCAGAGGCTGCACGCATCATGACACTCAAAGGTGCAGAAGTGCTCATCTACCCTACTGCCATTGGGTGGTTTGACGAAGACAGCGAAGCAGAAAAAGCAAGACAACTTGACAGCTGGATAACCATACAACGCTCACATGCCATAGCCAATGCCATACCAGTACTAAGCTGTAACCGTGTAGGTTTTGAAGCTGACAGTGCAGGTATTATGAATGGTACACACTTTTGGGGAAACTCTTTCATCTGTGGTACACAAGGTGAACTTTTAGCCCATGCCAATCACCAAAATGAATCTATTCTCTATGCCCATATAACCCATGAACGTACCAAAGAAGTACGGGATATATGGCCATTTTTAAGAGATAGACGTATAGAAGAATATCACTGTCTTCTTAAAAGATATTGTGATGAATAGTACAGACTTAGAGCTTCTCTTAAGTTATACATATTATAATCATATCAAATAAAAATAAAAGGTAGTTTCATGGCAACAGTTAGAGAAATTATGGACTTAGAGCTTACCCCTGTTGACAAAGGTGAAGAGGTTCACTTTCACAACCCAGTTATTGAGTTTTATAATGCGGTAGGTGGAGAAGAAGGTATGCGTGAACTTATGTTTGACTTCTATAATAAAATTTATGAGAGTGATATCGCTCACTTTTTTCCACAAGATGAAGATGAGTTCCATGAGATTAAAGTAAAAAATACAAAATTCTTTATTCAAATTTGTGGAGGTCCTAAAGTTTATGAAGATGAAGCAAAAGGGATGGACCTTAATGAATTTATGATTCGTGTACACGATGATTTTTCTATTACTGAAAAATCAAGAATTATATGGCTAGGTACTATACGTGAAGCATTGGCAGATAAAGCACAACATGTAGAGAGTAAACTTATTCAAGATTTTTGGAACTATTTAGAAAACTTTTCTAAACTTACGGTAAATACTTTTTCAGATGGAAGTACTTACTATGCTGCCTATACTCAAGCTAAGAAAGATTAGACTTCGGTAAGCTCAGCCACCTAATATACTGACTAAGTACCTATCTCTTGGTTACTGAGTCTGTCGAAGTACCACATAAAAGCAAACATCAAACCAGGTGTTTTAGCAATACGCTCATCATAAATGAGTGCTTTTGCTTCTACTATGGGTAAGGTGACAACTTCTATCTGCTCGTCATCTACACCCCCACCTTCACTCACTTTCATACTCTCATCTACCTCAACATAGTAAAGCATTTGTTTAGACCCAGCAAAGCCTACAGAGGTATGAAATGAGATTATTTTTTCTATACACTCAACAGAAACTCTATATCCACACTCTTCTTCTATCTCTTCCATAGCTATTTCGGCTAAAGAGAGTTTTTTATCTACTATACCTGCACAAAGTTCTATGGTCATGCCGTCTTGATTGTTTAAATAGACTGCTGGACGAAACTGTTTCACTAAAATAAACGCATTTTTTTCTCTATGATAAATAAGTATTGCCACAGAATCATGGGCTTCTACTATCTCCCAAGATTTTGCTTTCCCGTTTTGTGTATAGGTTGCAAAAGAGGTTTTTATAAACTTTGCATCTTCTAAGGGTTGGAGTTTAAAGTCTTCTATCTGATTGTCCATCATTTATCCTCATACTTGATTGCGTAAAATCATCCCATACAAAAGGTTTATTTTCACGCTTCATATATTGTAAAAGTTTAGCCTTATTTTCTTTAGCATTTTTAATAACCACTTTTTTATATTTGGTTGTGGTTGTCTCTTTATATTTAGTAAACTTTTTGAGTATTGTCCCACCTGCAGACTTTTTACGAAGTACTTTCATAGGGTTTATCCATCGACCATTTTTTGTCAATCCAAAGTGTAAATGAGGTCCTGTACTTCGACCTGTACTTCCTACGTACCCTATAATCTGCCCTTTTTTTACTCGTTGTCCACGCTTGACACGTATACGACTCTGATGTGCATAAAGTGAGACATAGCCGCCATTATGCTTTATTTTTACCACTTTACCATAACCACCCATACGCCCAGAAAATATTACTTTTCCAGAGTTGACTGCAAGCAGAGGTGTACCTCTTCTTGCACCAAAATCAGTACCATGATGAGGACGATAACGCTTCAAAATAGGATGATAACGTCTGTGTGAAAAAGAAGAAGTAATCCTTGCATGACGTAAAGGCATACCAAAACGAGAACGTTTATTCTTTATAGCTACTCTACGCGTATAGGTAATTTTCTTTTTACCTTTTACGGTATAAGCTTGTGACTTTTTATCACTGGTATATCCATAGCCATCTTCATCTGCGTAAATAAACTGTTTTTTACCATGAGATTCAAGCATTGCTATCTTGATATGTGGCATATAGTATGGTTTTCCCATACGTGTTTTTTGTGCATAGATAAAAGAGATTTTATCACCCTTTTTTAACTTTTTAGTATCTATTGTACCTTTTAAAAGTTGTCCCATTTTATCGGCAAGTGCAGGGTGATTTAGGCTATTTTTCACATCGGTATGAGGATTAGAATTTATCGTTACCGTAGCACTATACTCATCTTGTTTATAGGCTATAGGAATAATATCAAAGGTATAGAGACTTGTTTCTCGCTCTTTAGCTACTCTTATTTGCATCTCAACACCAATAGGTATGAGTGATTGTTCTAAGTTCCCTTCTCTATCTCTTAATTCGTAGTAGGTTTGCCCCCCTTGAATTTCAGAAAGGAATTTAAGATCTTCTTTTGAAATAGACTTCAGAATATCAGGGTGTATACTACATGCATTTAGGTATTGGGAAAATGTTTCACCCCGTTTCCATTTTTCTATGGTGACTTTAGCCCCAAATAACGAATTTAAAATGAAAACCCATATTACTATACTTTTGAAAATACTCATTCTTGTTGTAACCCCAGCTTCTATAATTGGGCATAATTATAACTGAAATAAGTTAATCTCCCAGCTTCACTCCTTACATCAATAAACTTTTACTATATTGCTTGTATAATCAGTACAATAACTATTACCATACAAAGGATTTCTATGCTTAAAATAGCATTATTAACACTATTATCTTTACCCCTTATAGCAGGTTTTTTCCCTCAATCTGTTCATACTTCTATTAAGTCTGTCAACGGTTCATCCATTATGCTTAAATCTAAATTTCCTACCAACGGTATGTCTGGTGCGGTAGTACACTCTTATGGTAATGGACTTACTGCTATTACTTCTCGTATTACTCAGGTATCATCAGATGGTACAACATCTCTCATCGATGCAGATATTATCCATCATGATGAGTTACCAACTATTAAAACACCTGTGAAAGCAGGTGACAAAGTGATTGGTGGATATCTATACAACAATATACTCATTCTTGCTCCAGATGCAGATACCTATGCTAAAATTGTTAAATCAAACAATAAAAAATGGATACACCCAGACCTTTTTGCTCTCTACCTTACCGTTGAAGGTGAAGATAAAGTAACCAAAGAAAATCTTTCTATTTTTGCTAAAAAATACCAAGTAGGACTTGTCTATATCGTTCGTAAAGATGCTGCTGTACTTTTTGACCCAATATCTGGAAAAGTTGTCTCTCGAAAATCGGTATCTAATCTTCCTGCAAAAGGACAATACCCATTCTATATGCGTTTTGAAAAACTAGAAAGTGGTTGGTTTGGTAGTGAAGCAAAAGGTAACTATTACAATATGGTAGGTGCTCTTTAATGCTAGACAAAAAGCATATTAAGCACTTTGAGACGCTTGTTGGAGAAGAGAATGTTTACTCTGACAAAGCACACCTTATTGCCTATAGCTATGATGCAACACGTACACGTTTTAAGCCTGAAGCAGTTATATTTCCAAGAGATGAAGCAGATGTTTCTGCCATACTTAAGTACTGCGATGAGCATCTTATAGTCATCACTCCTCGTGGTGCTGGTTCTGGTTTTACTGGTGGTGCCCTTCCTACAAACGGTGGCATCATCCTTGGGTTGGAAAAACACATGAATAAAATCTTAGAGATTGACATGGAAAACATGGTAGCAGTGGTACAACCTGGTGTCATTAACATGGACTTACAAAAAGCCGCTGAAGAAGTAGGACTCATGTACCCACCAGACCCAGCAAGTGAAGAGTACTCAACACTGGGTGGAAATGTAAGTGAAAATGCAGGGGGTATGAGAGCTGCAAAATACGGCATTACTAAAGACTATGTCATGGCACTTCGTGCTGTACGTGCCAATGGTGACATCATCCGTGCAGGTAAACGTACCATTAAAGATGTAGCAGGATACAACACAGCAGGTATTCTCATCGCTTCTGAGGGTACACTAGCAGTGCTTACTGAAATTACACTCAAACTCATTCCTAAACCTAAATACACTAAAGGCTACATGGGTATTTTTCCTTCTGTTGATGATGCTATGAATGCTGTCTTTAAATCACTCTCTGCTGGTGCAAACCCCGTAGCCATGGAATTTATGGATGCTTTAGTGGTTCAAGCACTTAAAGAAAAACTGGGCATTGACTTACCTGCAGACGCAGGCGCATTACTCATCGGTGATGTAGATGGAAATGTACCAGAAGAAGTAGCCTTCCAACTTGAAACTTTAGAAAAGTCTTTTAAAGAAAACAATGCCCAAGAGTTTATCGTGGCAAATGATGATAAACATAGAAATGAACTTTGGTACGCAAGACGCAATGCCTCACCTTCTATTACTATCTTTGGTTCAAAAAAACTCAATGAAGACATTTCTGTGCCTCGTTCTATGCTTCCTAATGCACTCAATGCCATCTATGCTATTGGTGACAAATATGGCTTTAAAGTACCTTGTTTTGGACATGCAGGAGATGGTAACATTCATGTAAACGTCATGGTCGATGGTTCCAATGAAGAAGAACTTCGTAAAGGGCATGATGCCATTGAAGAGATTTTCCAAATGGTTGTAGACATGGGAGGAACTCTCTCTGGTGAACATGGTATAGGCACATCAAAAGCACCTTTTATGGGCATAGCCTTTAATGAAATGGAACTTAATTTATTTAAAGATATTAAAAAATCTTTTGATCCCAATAACATACTCAACCCAGGGAAAATGGGACTACCAAACTAGGCTTCGATAAACTCAGCCACCATAGTTCCCTAAGTGTTCACTGAGCTTGTCGAAGTGTATCAAAGGGAGAAGGAAATATATGAGAAAAAATGCCAGACTAAAGATAATCTTTAAAAATTATTATCTTTTTATTAGAGATTTTTTTAAAGACCTCTTTGATGATAGGCTAGGTCACTATGCCTCCTCTTTAAGTTGGAGTACACTTTTCTCTATTATTCCTCTTCTAGTTATTTTTCTTTCCATTTTTACCAAAATGCCTCTTTTTGAAAATATGTACGATAAAGTCGAAAAACTTATCTTTTCAAATCTCATGCCTACAGATTCTAAAGTCATTATGGAGCATATCAATACCTATATGGAAAACTCTGATAAACTAGGTTATGTGGGTGCTTTTTATGTTATTTTTGCTGCTATTATGTTTTTTAAAAACTATGACTATATTGTCAATGATATTTTTGATACACCCTCACGTACCCTGTGGCAAGCTGTAAGAACCTATACTTTATTGGTCATCATCTTACCTGTGCTTATGGCACTTTCCTTCTTTCTCTCTAGCTTTATACAAGGCTATTTAGATAAAACAAGCATTACCAGTATTATTCATCTCTATAGCGTTCTTCCCTACTTCATCGTCTGGATGATATTTTATGTTGCCTACCAACTCTCTGCCAATATACGCATAGAAGTCTCAGCTGCCCTTATAAGCTCATTTATCGCTTCACTTATATGGTACATCTCTAAAAGTGCTTTCATCTTCTATGTGGTACACAACAAAACCTATGCCAGCATCTATGGAAGTATTTCAACTATACTCTTTTTCTTTTTATGGATTTACATCTCTTGGGCGATTTTCATACATGGTCTAAAGTTTTGTGACTTGTTAAATAAAGATGAAGAGATAGAACATATATAAGATTGCCAATCCAAGTACCATATAAAAAGCTTTCCGATACCAAATAGCTACAATAGATAACCCTAGATATCCAAGTGCCAACCATGAAGGTATTATGTTTTCTACACTATCCATAGGTAAAGAAAATAACCACAGTAAATAGGTATCAAAAACACCTCCTATACCTAAAAGGTGAAGTAACATAACAAGGGGATAAAAAAATACAAAGAGTAAAGATAAGCTCGGTGACATGAGTTGATATACACTTGTCACTCCAAATATCGTATGTACCACAGGTAACATCAAAATAAATATTCCGATAGGAATAACCCCTAAAGTAATTAACCATTTATTCCATGTTTTAGTATATTGTAGTAAAAGAAAAATATAAAACACACCTGCAACAGAGAGCCAAAAAGAGAGTGATACAAGCAAAGAGGGAAAGAGTAACGTTAAGAGTAAAAATACAGAAGCTAAAAAGCTAAAACTAAGTAATTCCATCCCTGATAGCAAGACACCCCAACCCACTAAAACCATAGCAAAAGAACGCACTAGTGAAGGAGGAAAGTCTACAAACCAAACATAAAACCCAAGTATACTCATTGCTACCATACCCACATCAAACAATGCATGTCTATAAGGAAAAAACTTTTGTTGTAACGGTTGGTAGAGTAAAAGTAGCAAACCATAGACCAATCCCCACAGTATCCCTAAATGAAACCCACTCAAAGCTACCAAGTGACTCACACCAAGCAAGGCTATCTTTTCTCTTAAAGCTTTCTCTAGAGGTGTTGCAAAAAATATAGCATTATAAAAAGTTCCCAACGCACTATTTTGATGTTGTTTAGCAACATACTTAAGAAGTTTATCTTTAACTACTATGGGTAATTTCTCTTGATATTTTATCTTACTTTTCACATAAAATGTACCCAAATAATCTCTAAACTTTATACTCTCATTAGGGAATATTTGTAGACGTAAGCGTTTATGATTAAAATCTTCTCTTCTATGACTTGTCGTATAAAAAGTAAAACCCTCATCACTTTTTAATTTGAGTACTTTATAACGTTTATTGTTCTTACTTTTCTCATAAGAAGTAAGCACCGTTGCTTCAGTATAGTAAAAAGGTTTTGTGATAAATTCTCGATATTCGAGGTAGCTAAAAATAAGTCTAATAGCTATGAGAACAAGGAGTACAAGAGAAAACCAAACAAACGTCTTTTTCTCAGGAAAAAGTTTGGGTTTTTCTAGTGCCATCCCCATAAGAGTGTCTAGATACTTGGCATGTCTACATTAATCGTTGCTTCTTGCATAGGAATGTCTGCATCTTCATACTCTATTTCAAAGGCAGGTGATATTGTTTTGTCTACAAAGCGTGTAAAGTTCTTTTGAAATACAAGCTCTACTGTACCCGTAGGTCCATTTCTCTGCTTTCCTATAATAATCTCTGCATCTTCTTCAGACTTCTTTCTAAACTCTGAAGTATACTCTTTACCTTCAGCCTTAGCCTTCATCTCTTTCTCTTTTTCCATCGCTTCACGATAGACATCATCACGGTAGACAAATAAAATAATATCGGCATCTTGCTCGATGGCACCAGACTCACGAAGGTCAGAGAGCATCGGACGTTTGTTGTCCCTACTCTCTACCCCACGGTTGAGCTGAGAAAGGGCTACGATAGGTATCTGTAATTCTCTGGCAAGTTGCTTTAACCCTCTTGAGATTTCAGACACTTCTTGTTGTCTTCCTTCTTTACCTTCACCAGACATCAACTGTAAGTAGTCAATAATGGCTACAGAGATTTCAGGATGCTGTGCTTTAAGTTTACGTAACTTGGAACGTACATGGTGAATGGTTGCATACCCACCATCATCTACAAAAAGTTTTTTTTCTGCAAGTTCTGAAGTGGCAGCAGAGAGTTGAGACCACTGCTCATCTCTCAAGTCTCCTACTCTAAGCGCTTGTAAGGGTATGGAGGTTTTTGCAGAAAGCAGTCTTAGCATAAGCTGTTCTGCTGGCATTTCCAATGAGAAAAAGGCTACACCTTCATTACGCTCTATGGCTTTGAGTGCCATGTTTAGAACCAGTGCTGTTTTCCCCATTGCAGGACGTGCCGCGATGATGACCAAGTCCCCTTTACCAAAACCAGAGGTTTTATCATTCAGGTTTTTAAACCCTGTATCTGTACCTATGAGTTTAGAGTTGCCGAGTGCTTTTAAACGTTCTATCTCAGACATCATAGCCATGGTGATTTCTTTAGACTCTCTAAAGTCATCAGAGGTTGAATTTTGTGTAATCTCATAGAGTTTTTTCTCTACAAGGTTCATAACCTCTTCAGCAGGGAGGTCATCTTCTATGGTGACTTTTTTTATCTCAGTTGCCAAAGTAGCCAAAGCCCGTTTAGTGGACTTTGCTTTTATCTCTTTCATGTAGGCAGCCGTATTGGTGATAGGATTTGCAGAAAGCAAGTCGAGCATGGCTACTTCATCAAACTTACCCATACTTGTGAGCTTGGTACGTAAGAACTCATCATCAAGAGGTTTCTCTTCTACACTTAGTTCTTCCAT
>CAZXGY010000012.1:0-12251 GCA_964640455.1 uncultured Sulfurovum sp. | reverse complement strand
CTCTGTCTCAAAAAACAGCTATTGGTTTAAGCTGTTCTTTATAGGATGGTTTGTCTTTAAGTTGTCAAAGTATATCAGTTGTTTAACTAAATATACAAAAATATGTCAAATTGACATATTTTTACTTCATAGTTACATTTGGATAAAATACATATCAATCAAATCATCAAAAGAGCCAATATGAAATTAAGATCTATTTTTACCAACAGTTTTGGCATACTATTTTCACGTATTACAGGCTTGGGACGTGATGTACTCATGGCATCTGCCTTAGGTGCTTCTATTTGGTCAGATATGTTTTTTGTAGCATTTAAACTCCCTAACTTTTTTCGTCGTATTTTTGCAGAAGGAGCTTTTACACAAGCATTCATGCCTTCATTTGTTGCAAGCAGAAACAAAGGTGTTTTTGCCACAGCTATCTTCTTACGTTTTCTACTCTTTTTAGTAGCTTTTTCACTTATGATAACCTTTTTTCCCGAGCCTATTACCAAGCTGCTTGCATGGGGATGGGAGAGTGAACGTATAGCCAATACAGCTACTCTGACAGCCATTAATTTTTGGTATCTTGACCTTATTTTCATTGTTACCTTTTTAGCCACACTTTTACAATATAAAGAACATTTTGCCACCACTGCTATGGCTACAGCCTTACTCAATATTTCTATGATTGTTGCACTCTGGATATACATGAAAGAGGATCCACAAAAAGTAGCTTATGCACTAAGTTTTGCTGTACTCGCAGGTGGTTTATTACAAGTTATTGTTCACCTCATAGCCATCAAAAAATTTAATCTTCATAAACTTCTTCTAGGGGGATGGAAATACAGAAATAAAAAAGATGTCAAAGATGAAGAAAAAGCCTTTAAATCTCTCTTTATCCCAAGTATTGTGGGTAATTCAACACCACAAATATCTGCTTTTGTAGATACTTTATTAGCTACATTTCTTATGACAGGGTCAGTCTCTTACCTTTTTTATGCAAACCGTGTTTTTCAACTACCTCTTGCACTTATTGCCATAGCTACAGCTACCGTACTTTTCCCTGCTGTTTCTAAAGCACTTAAAAATCATCAAGAAACCAAAGCCTATGAAAACCTCCATACTGCTTTTTGGTTACTATCATTTTTACTAGGTGGTGCAATGGTTGGAGGTATTTTACTTGCTGAACCCATTGTATGGCTACTTTTTGAACGTAATAACTTTACCATTGAAAATACACAACAAACAGTTATCGTATTACAAATGTATATGATAGGGCTTCTACCTTTTGGTCTGGCAAAACTTTTTTCTATGTTTCTTTATGCTTCACATCGTCATCTTAAAGCTGCTAAGATAGCCATCTATTCACTTATAACCTCTATAAGCTTTTCTCTACTGCTTATGCAACCTATGGGTGCATCAGGTTTGGCACTTGCTGGGAGTATCGGTGGTTGGGTACTGTTTATATTTACCGTAAGAGAAGTAGGAACAGATAAGTTTTTAACTCTTATTAAATCTAAAAAGTCTCTCTACTTTCTAATAAGTATAATAGGCTTTTCATTTTTAATCTACCAATTAAATATATGGATTATGACACTCATTAGATAAATAAACGTATCCCATTTTACATTTCTAATTTCTAATTTCTAATTCATTTGCTATAATCACAGCAATACAAAACAAGGCTCAACACAAGATGTACATCTATGACAGCATTAAAAAAACCAAACTTCCCTTTGAACCAATCGTTCCAAACAAAGCAAGTATCTACATTTGTGGGCCAACTGTTTATGATGATGCTCACTTAGGTCATGCACGTTCGTCTCTTGCTTTTGACCTTTTAGCACGTACTTTAAAAGCCCATAACTACGAAGTAACGATGGGTAAAAATTTTACAGATATTGATGACAAAATCATTAAAAAAGTAGAAGAAACTGGTAAAAGTATGGCTCAAATTACCTCTTTTTATATAGATCGTTACCTTGAGGAGATGGCAGCTCTTGGCATACAAAGCGCAGATATAGAACCAAAAGCTACTGAATCACTTGAAGCTATAGAAGCCATGATACAAAAACTCATAGACAAAGATATTGCCTATGTTATTTCAACAGGTGATGTCTATTTTGATACTTCAAAAGACAGTTCTTATGGTAATATCTCACACCGTGTAGCAGATGATGAAGATAGCCAAAGCCGTGTAGAACACACAAGTGAAAAAAGAAACTCCAAAGACTTTGCACTCTGGAAAACATGTAAAGGAAAAGATGATATCTGTTTTGATACAGCATTTTCTCGTGGGCGTCCAGGTTGGCACATAGAGTGTTCTGCGATGATAGAAAAACACTTTACGGGCAATGATGAATACAGTATTGACATCCATGGTGGTGGAGCAGATTTACTCTTCCCACATCATGAAAATGAAGCTGCACAGAGCCGTTGTGCCACAGGGCATGAACTCTCAAAGTACTGGATGCACAATGGTTTTGTACAGATAGACGGAGAGAAAATGTCAAAGTCTCTAGGTAATAGCTTTTTTCTTAAAGATGCTCTCAAGCTTTATGATGGAGAAGTTTTACGTTACTACCTAAACTCTGTACACTATAGAAATGACTTTAACTTTTCAGAAGAGGAGTTACAAACTTCTAAAAAAAGGTTAGATAAACTCTATAGACTCAAAAAACGTGTCTCTCCAGGAAAAGCTTCACTACCCAATAAAAAGTTTAAAAAGTCACTTCTTGATGCAATGGGTGATGACTTAAACATCTCTATAGCTCTTGCAGTGATAGATGAACTTATAGCAAGTACCAATGATGCACTTGATGAAAATCCTAAAGATAAAGGGCTTAAAAAAGAGACCTTGGCAAATATGGAGTTTATAAATACACTTTTAGGTTTTGGAGGACAAGAACCATTTTCATACTTTCAAATAGGTGTAGATGAAGCACTTAAAGAGAAGATAGAAAATCTACTTATCCAGCGTACTGAAGCCAAAAAGGCAAAAGATTTTGCACGTTCAGATGCTATTAGAGATGAACTTACTGCATTAGGCATTTCCATTATGGATATGCCCGATGGTACACTCTGGGAAAAAGCATAGCAATGAAGCAGCTTTTTAAGCAGTATCTACCTTACCTTATAGGCTATAAAAAACAATTTCTTTTAGCCTTGTTTGGTATGATATCTGTCGCTATAGGTACAGCAGGAACAGCAAAAATTATACAACCTCTCTTAGATGATGTTTTTATCGCTAAAAATGATGAAGCCCTTATCGTTGTACCTCTACTACTTATTCTTGTCTTTTCACTCAAAGGTATTGGTCAGTACATCCAAACCTACTATATGTCCTATATTGGTCTTGATGTAGTAAAGAAACTTCGAAACAACCTTGTAAAACATCTTACTTATCAAGATATGCAATTTTTTCAGACCATACACTCTGGCGAAATACTCTCACGTATTACCAATGACATTGGGCGTATTCAAAACGTAGTAACAACGATGATACCCTACTTTATACGTGAAGTACTTACTATAGTAGCACTTACAGGCTATGTGATTTACCAGAGTCCTAAACTTGCATTTTACTTTCTTATTATTATGCCTATTGCACTCTACCCTTTAAGTCGTCTGGCTAAAAAAATGAAAAAGTATTCTAAACTTTCGCAAGAGAGCACCTCTACTATGACAGCCCGTTTAGGTGAAATATTTTCTAACATTGAAGTGATTAAATCTAACTCTACCCAAGAGCTAGAGAGTAGTAAGTTTCAAAAAGAAAACCAATCAGTCTTTGTCTATTTACTTAAACAAGTCAAAATCAATGCACTCACTACACCTATTATGGAGATATTGGGTTCCATTGCTATCGCTGTGGTCATCTACATAGGTTCTACAGAGATAATAGAAGGTCGAATGAGTTCTGGTGAGTTTGTCTCTTTTGCCGCAGCACTTTTTATGCTATATACGCCTATTAAACGTATCTCTAAACTTTATAACCAAGCACAAGATGCTGTTGTAGCCAATGAACGTATGTTTGAGCTTCTCCATATGAAAGCAAGTGTTACCTCAGGTACAGAAGTATTATCAACGAGCATTGAGAGTATTGACTTTAAAGATGTCTCATTAGATTACGATGCTACCTCTGCTCTTAAAAAGATTAACCTAGTAGCAAAAAAGGGAGAGACTATTGCTCTGGTAGGTGACTCAGGTGCAGGTAAAAGCTCTTTTGTCAATCTGTTGGTTCGTTTTTATGACCCTAGTTCAGGTACTATTGCTATCAATAACACGAACTACCAAAACTTTACCCTAGACTCCCTACATCAGAAAATAGCCTATGTCACACAACGTATTTATATATTTAATGACACGATTGCTGCCAATGTCTCTTATAGTGAGACATTAGATAACACCCGTGTCATCAGTGCACTGAAAAAAGCCCATGCTATGGAATTTGTAGATAAACTTGAAGATGGCATAGAAACACTACTTTCAGAAAGTGGAGATAATCTTTCTGGTGGGCAGAGACAACGTATTGCCTTAGCCAGAGCCCTTTATAAAAACCCAGATATTCTCATACTAGACGAAGCCACCTCTGCATTAGATAACAAAAGTGAAGCACTCATCCAAGAAGCACTTCATGAGTTAAAGTCTGAAATGATTACCTTTACTGTGGCACATAGGCTAAGTACTATCATAGAGTCCGATACTATTCTTGTTTTTGAAGATGGTCAGATAGTCTGTAAAGGTTCCCATACAGAGCTGCTAGAAAGCTGTTCTATCTATCAAAAACTATCTAAAAATTTATAATTATAAATTAACACAAATATAGATACTATATCACTAAGATATTCTATCTATAATTTATTTTTAACAAGGGGAAATTTATGTCAAGATTTTTTATGATCTTTATCATGATCTTTAGTACCAATACACTTTTTGCAGAGCAAGAAACCTTTCCATTCATTGGGGTAACAGTATCTAGTGAGACTGTAGATTTAAAACCTCTTATTGATATTAGCGACGAGAATGGTAAAGTTTTGAGACCAACATCTGCGAGGGAAACTACTTTTGGTCTTCAATTTGGGGTACAAACACAAGACTATCGTACAACATTTACGGTTGAAGGAAATAATAATTTTCAATCTGTTGATGTAGAAGTTGACTATATTCTCTTTGATCAAATGTTTGGTACACCAAAAATGAGACCTTATGTAGGTGCTACACTCGGATACATTCACTATGATGACGACCTTATCACTGAGTATAATAAGGATATTATTGCTCAATATAATACAGAATCTACTACGGTGAATAACGAAGATAATAAAACTTCTATTTCAACATCTGATGGATACTATGGTTTAAACTTGGGTTTCCTTTTTTATATCACAGATGATATTGATTTAGATATTGGATACCACTACTACTTTATGGATAGACTAGAGCCACTTGACACAATGAATGGTCCAACATTTAGCTTACACTACTTTTATTAGAACTTAGCTATAATCACGTAATTTATTACGGAGATTATAGTGTCCTTTTTTACCTACCAAACCCTCAAAAAATTCCTTTTCAAACTTGATCCAGAAACTGCACATACTCTAGCAGGTACAGGGCTTCGTTTTGCCAAATACTGCCCACCCCTTAAACGTTGTCTTACTAAACATTACTTTGTTACAGATCCAAGTTTAGAACAACATATTTTTGGACGTAGTTTTAAAAACCCTGTAGGTCTAGGAGCAGGTTTTGATAAAAATGGGCAGTATATTTCAGCTATGCCAACTCTAGGATTAGGCTTTACAGAAGTAGGTACAGTCACACCTAAACCACAAGAGGGAAACCCAAAACCAAGACTCTTTAGACTCATAGATGTGGAGTCTATACAAAATGCCATGGGCTTCAACAACAAAGGAAGTCACTACTTGCTGCAACAGCTTAAAAAGCCTCTTTTTTTTGATTACCCTATCGGTGTAAATATTGGGAAAAATAAACTGACTCCAGAAAATGAAGCACTTGATGATTATGAATTACTCTTTAAAGCCTTCAAAAACTATGGGGACTACATCGTGATTAATATCTCTTCACCAAACACCCCTGGACTAAGAGATTTACAAAATGAATCTTTTATCAATGCTATCTTTGCCATGGCTAAAAAGATTACTTCACAGCCTGTGCTACTTAAAATCGCACCAGACATGACACCTGAAGATGCTATAGCACTCTGTAAAACAGCTGTGAACGCAGGTGCTGCAGGAATTATAGCTACCAACACTACCATAGACTACAGCCTTACAGATAGCCCATATAAACAAGATTTTGGTGGCATAAGCGGTGCATTACTTACAGAGAAAAGCTACCAACTTTTCCGTGCCATTGGTAAAGAACTTTATGGTAAAACCCTACTCATCTCAGTAGGTGGCATAGACTCTGCAGAAGAAGCATACAGACGCATAAAAGCTGGAGCATCTCTAGTTCAAGTTTACTCTATGTTAGTCTATAGAGGACCTCTGCTTATAAAAGAAATCAATGAAGGTATTATTCAACTATTAAAGAAAGATGGTTACACTCACATTAGTGAAGCCATCGGAGCTGACTGGAAATAATATCCACACCAATGGTTGATACTATCAACCCTACAAGGAAACTAGATTGAAAAACATTCTCATTTCATGCCTAATACTAACGGGAGCATTAATGGCTAACTCATTACCAAAACATTTTACAAAAACTTTAGATAACGGGTTGCAAATCGTTGTCATTCCTATGGACAATGACTCTGGTGTCATCACTACAGACATCTACTACAAAGTAGGAAGCCGTAACGAAGTGATGGGTAAAAGTGGTATGGCTCATATGCTTGAGCACCTCTCATTTAAGTCAACAGAGAAGCTAAAAGAAGGCGAATTTGACACCATTGTAAAAAGTCGTGGTGGTGTAAACAATGCGGCAACTGGCTTCGATAAAACGCACTACTACATAAAGACTGCGAGTAAAAACCTTGGTATGACACTAGACCTCTTCTCTGAACTGATGCATAACCTTAAGCTCACTGATGTTGAGTTCCAAAAAGAACGTGATGTGGTAGCAGAAGAGCGTCGCTTAAGAACAGACAATAATCCTATGGGGTACTTATACTTTAGAGTATTTAACACACACTTTATGTATCACCCTTACCACTGGTTACCTATTGGATTTATGGAAGATATTCTTTCATGGAAAATAGAAGATATTCGTACTTTTTATAAACGTTACTACCAACCTAACAATGCCGTATTAATCGTTGCGGGTGACATCAAAGCAGAAGAGGTATTTACTGAAGCCAACAAGTACTTTGGTAAAATGAAAAATGAAAACAGCATTCCAAAAGTTACAGCAGTTGAGCCTAAAGTTGATGGTGCAAAACGTGCCATACTCCATAAAGAGAGTAACCGTGTAGATACACTTGCTATTACCTATTCCATCCCAAACTATGAACACGATGATCAAGTAGCACTCTCTGCTATAAGTCATATATTAAGTTCTGGTAAGAGCTCATGGTTTGAGAAGACTATCGTAAATGACAAACAACTCGCAAACCAAGTCTATGGGTACAACATGGAACTTACAGACCCAGGTGTTTTTCTCATTATGGCAATGTGCTCGCCTGAAGCAAAAATAGAAGATTTAGAAAAAGAGATACTTGCACAACTTGAAAAACTTAAAAATGGTGACGTTACTCAATCAGAACTAGACAAAGTAAAAATCAATACAAAAGCCGAGTTTATCTACTCTTTAGAGAATTCATCATCTGTTGCTGGACTCTATGGAGACTACTATGTTAAGGGAAATATTCAACCTTTACTTGAATATGAAGAGAAATTAGATAAAATTACACTCAAAGATATTCAAGAGACCGCAAAGAAGTATTTTGACCATAACTTCTCAACGACAGTTATCTTGAAAAAGAACTAAAGGAATGGCATTAAAAAATGTGACTAGTCACATGAGCCAACTGCTGAAGTTATCGAAGTGTATACCTTTAGGTGTGTCACAGCGACAGCGTAGTACTTGGAGCTTTGCTTCAAGTACGTCTTTTAGGTAAAAAGAATTAGGAAACTAGATGAATAACTATATTACTGGTGCAACTACTGCACTAATTACACCATTTAAAAATGGAAAACTTGATGAGCCAACTTTTGCAAAACTCATCCAAAGACAGATAGACAATGACATAGACGCTGTATGTCCAGTAGGCACAACAGGCGAGTCTGCAACACTAAGTCATGATGAGCATAAAAGATGTATAGAAATAGCCGTAGAAGTATGTAAAGGTACTAAGACCAAAGTACTTGCAGGTGCCGGATCTAACGCAACACATGAAGCTATAGACATCGCTAAACATGCAGAAGAGTGTGGTGTAGATGCCCTCTTTTCTGTAAGCCCATACTATAACAAACCAAGCCAAGAAGGTCTTTACCAGCACTACAAAGCTATTGCAAGTGCCGTCAAAGTACCTTTTATGCTTTACAATGTACCAGGTCGTACAGGTGTAGATATACTTCCAGATACTGTGAAAAGACTTTTTGATGATGTAGAAAACATTATGGGAATCAAAGAAGCAACAGGGTCTATCGAACGAACAGTTGAACTTCTTGCTAAAGTGCCTGACTTGTATGTTTTCTCTGGTGATGACGCCATTGACTTTCCTATTTTGGCAAGTGGAGGAAAAGGGATTACTTCTGTAACCTCTAACTTACTTCCAGATATGAAAGCAGAGTTAGCACACGCAGCACTTAGAGGTGACTTTAAAGCTTCAAAAGCCATCAACGATGAACTTTTCGAGATTAACAAAGTATTATTTTGTGAGTCTAACCCTATACCTATTAAGGCGGCTATGTACATAGCGGGTCTTACAGATACGTTAGAATATAGACTACCACTGGTAGCACCAAGTAATGAAAATATGAAAAAAATAGAAACAGTCATGAAAAAATATAAAATTGTAGGAGCGTAATATGTCAGAAATGAAAGGGAAAACTCTTGTCATCACAGGAGCAACCAAAGGTATAGGAAAAGCCACCGCAGAGAAATTTGCACAAAATGGTGTAAACATTGCCTTTACATATAACTCTAACAAAGAAGTAGCAGATGAAATCGCTGCTGATTTAGAGAGTAAATATGGTGTGAAAGCAAAAGCATATCCTCTTAACATTTTAGAACTTGATGAGTTTAAACCACTTTTTCAAGCCATTGATGAAGATTTTGACAGGGTAGACTTCTTTGTGAGTAATGCAATGATTTATGGTCGTCCAATTATCGGTGGCTATGGTAAATTTATGAAACTTAGACCTAAAAAAGGGTTGACTAATATCTATACTGCAACGGTAGGTGCATTCGTACGTGGTTCACAAGAAGCTGCAGTACGTATGGAAAAAGTAGGAGGAGGAGCGATTGTCACTCTTTCATCTACGGGTAACCTTATCTACATTGAAAACTATGCAGGTCATGGTACGAACAAAGCAGCTGTAGAGGCTATGAGCCGTTACGCTGCAGTTGAGCTTGGAGAGATGGGTATTAGAGTAAATGCCGTATCAGGTGGTCCAATTGATACTGACGCACTTAAAGCCTTTACTAACTACGAAGAGGTAAAAGCTGAGACTATTAAACGTTCAGCAGTAAATAGAATGGGGGCTCCAGAGGATCTTGCAAGTTCAGTTTACTTCCTTTGTACTCCAGATGCATCATGGATTACAGGTCAAACACTTGTGGTTGATGGTGGTACTACATTTAGATAGACGCTCTTCTTCTATGGGCTTTTTGCTCATAGCGTATTTATCCCTCTCCTGAAAAATTTCACTATTATTTTTATTAATATACCATACATATATTTTTATAATGATATTAAGTTAAGATTGAAATATGGAGAGAAGTAAAGAGAAGGTGTTCTAGCAAAGAGATGCTAGAACGTTAAAGATTAAAATGAGTAAGTTGCTCCAACAGTTGTTGCAGAAAATTGTACATCTGGTACAATAAGCGTATCAAAGTCATCATCATTATACATATCAAGATAATCAACAAAAAGACCTACACCATTTGCAAGTTCATACTTTGCACCAAGTCCCCATTGTAAACCACTATCTGAATAGTCAGTACCTTTTCTTTCATATGTAGCTTGACCATACCCTGCAAGTCCATATATAGAAAACCCTGTAGTCACTGCATACATAGGTTTAACATAAAGTCCTACATTTGAAAGTGTATCACTTGTTGTTTCAATAGGTCTACAGCAGTCAAGATCAAGATCAGAAACTGTAGTCATGTATCTACCTTCAACACCTACGTATTGATTAAAGTAATATCCTGCAACTAAAGTTACACCATAACCACTTGAACTAACAGCTTCACTCATACGCATATGATTAACTCCTGCACCTGCATAAAATCCACTATACTTAACATCATCTTCGATGACTACTATCTCTTTTGTAGGAATATTCATTTCTGGTTCAACAGGGTCAGTAAAATCACCACCTGCTACCAATATACTACTAGTCATTGCCAAAAGTGCCATTGAACTTACTATCTTTTTCATTTTGTCCCTTAATATATTTGTAATAAATTTGTTTATTTTAGTATTTATTAGCTTAATAACTATTATTTTAACGTAAATAATCATTTTTTTACCATAAATTCGTTAAAATCAAGGACTTTATGCACAATTTAGGAAAAACATATAATGATTAAACAAGCTACTATCTTACTATTCGTCACCATACTACTTACAGGATGTATTGAAAGAGGTCATATTTTAAAGCCTACAATAGACCAAACAATAACACCAACACTTACGCAAGAAGTAAAAGAAAAGACATCAGTCTCAACTACAAAAGTAGTCAAAAAAAAGAAAACCACTATAATGAAAAAAGAAGTAGTTAAAACAGAATTACCTAAAAAAGATTTGTCAATAAAATCCAATAAACCAACATCTGCTTCAAAAGTTATAATGAAGCCCAAGACAGAAAAAATAGAAACTGATTTTTTCTCTTCTCTTTCAGATGAAACTAAAAATAATATATCTGGATTTTTTGTTATACTTATAGGTATTATAATACTTCTCTAGTATCATAAATCTCTTTATTACCTATATTACGTTAAAGTTATGCCTATACTTAAATTTAGGGATTTAGCATGTCACAAAAAATATTCTTATTCATTTCTCTCTTACTCTATACCGGTTGTGTAGAGAGAGGTTATGATCTTACTGTAAATAATAATACCAATACTATCACAGCCATAAAAAGTGTTGATATACGCAAACAAACAACAAGTACCAAAGCGGATATTGACAAAATGAATACGGCAGTTACCAAAGAGCAAAAAAAGCAACCTTCTTCACCTACAAGAATCAAAAAGCAAGATAATGAACTTAAAAAAGTTGATGAAAATATAAAACATGTGGAAGAGAATAAAGTTCAGGCACAAAAACAACTTGAGACTAAAAAGAAACTTCTTGAAGAAAAAAAGCAACTCGAAGATAAAAAGCAACTCGAAGATAAAAAATTATTAGAAGATAAAAAGATTAAAGCAGAGCAAGATAAGAAAGAACGTAATGCACTTAAAGAAAAACTTGCCAAAGAAAAAGAAACAAAACGTTTAGCTGCCCAAAAAGAAATAAAAGCACTTGAAACAAGATCTCGTTTAGAAAAAGAAGCTGCTAAGAAAAAAGAAGCTATCCTCCTACAGAAGATAAAAGAAAAAGAAAAAAAAGAGGCTATGAAGAAAAAACTTGCTCTTGAAACAGCACTACGAAAAGAAAAAGAAAAAGAAGAGAAACTTGCCCTTGAACGTAAAATTGAAAAAGAGAAACAAGCACAACTTTTAAAAGAGAAGCGAGAAAAAGAACTTTTAGAGAAAAAAATTGCAGCAGAGAAAAAAGCTCTTGAAGAGAAAAGAGTTGCACAACTTAAAAAAGTAGAGGAAGCAGAAAAATCACGTCTTGAAAAAATACGTCTTGAACAAGAAAAAGAAACAAAAATACGTAAACAAAAAGAGGCTAAAGAACAAAAGACTAAAGAGCAAAAGAAAGCTCCTACTAAAAAGAAACCTCTACCTTCAACAGAGACACTTACATTTAAGCCATCTTCACAAACGTATCAAAAATTTGGTACTTCTGAAATACATGGACATGTTGTCTACTTAACCCCTGCAGGTCAAGAGATAAATTTAAAAAGTACAAAAGTATATTTAGTTCCTAAAAATACAAAAACTGACTACTGGTATAACAATTATTATTT
>CAZXGY010000011.1:0-12435 GCA_964640455.1 uncultured Sulfurovum sp. | reverse complement strand
TATCATCTTGTATCTGAAACAAAAGCCCAAGGTCTATACCAAAGTCATAGAGTGCCTTCTGAACCTTACTATCAAGCCCTACGATAACTGCACCCATTTGTAATGAAGCTGCTATGAGTTTGGCTGTTTTGTTGGTATGTAGTACTTTAATTTGTTCTATGTTTAAAGGCTTATTTTCAAAGTAACAGTCTATCGCCTGTCCAAGTACCATACCCTCACCACCACCGTTTTGAGCAAGTAGCGTTACCAATTTTATCTTGATATCTTCACGCAATGGTGCTTGTGCTATGCGTAAAAATGCATCGGTATTGAGTGCATCGCCTGCAAGTATTGCGGTAACCTCATCGTACCGCTTATGAAGTGTTTTATTACCACGACGCAAGTCTGCATCGTCCATAGCGGGGAGGTCATCATGTATGAGTGAGTAGGTGTGGAACATTTCAAGTGCCATGGCTACAGGTAAAGCCCCATTATAAAGCATAGGCTCATAGGCATCTACAATGCTTAGAAGTAACATAGGTCTAAAACGTTTCCCACCCGCAGTCAGCATGACACCCAATGCATCTTCATACACAGGATGAAAGCTTGGTGCTTGTGGTAAATTCTGAGATAAATACGACTCGAAACGTTGCATAATGACCCTATGATTTTTATTGGTAAAATTATACCTTATTTGGATAAAATACTTCTATGAAACTAGAACAAAAACAGACAATAATTATTTGGTTAAAACGATTTGTAGGATTTTTAGCTATCGGACTATGGGGAGTTGTAATTTTCACTATCTCTAGTTCACCTGCACCTTTTGCAGAACAAGCACCCTATTGTATGGGAAACACTATGCTTATATTTGGGATATTAACGGGTATTCATAAGGGGTTGGATTTATGGGGAGAGCAAGCGTAGCGTTCCATCAATCATACAACGTGTGTCTCTGTCACTCCGAACACCCTTGAAAACGGAGTGATTTGAGAGGAGTGACGCTTTTTTGCTTCGTTTTTTCTAAAAAAATGAAGAGAATAACAACGCCACAGTTTTAGAGTAAAAGGCAAAGTTAATAACATATTCCAAGTTCAAGGTGCGTTAGCAAACGCACCCTACATAAAATTAAACCTTACACTTCTTAGCAATAAAAGCAATCTGCTCATCGAGCGTCAACCCCTCAACATCCACAACCACATTAGCCAAAGCCTTATACGCTTTTTTACGCTCTTTATAAAGTGCTTTTGCCTTTTTTTCATCAGAAAACAATGGACGTTTTTCCAATTTTTCTTTAGAGTTCTTAGCTGTTTTCAAACGGTTATGTGTCCACTCAAATGAAGCATCAAGAAGTACCACAGTACCAAGTTTTTTAAGATTCTTCACCTTATAAAACCCACCACCACAAGAGATAAAAGTATTTTCTACACAGGCTTCTATCCAGTCTGCTGTGGCTTGTTCTTGTTCTCTAAAGTAAGCTTCACCTTTTTTTTCAAAAATTTTCTTTACTTCTTTGTTCTCTTTAGATTCTATGAGGTCATCTGTGTCTATGATGTAAGTACCATACTTTTTGCTAAATGCGCGTGCAGTAGTACCCTTACCTACACCCATAAAACCAATAAGAATAATATTATTTTTCAACGTTCACACCATATTGTAACGGTCAATAATCTTTTTAATTCTCTTACGAAGGTTTTTGAGTGCATCTACTGCATCTTTCCCCTCTGCCATCAATGAATCAAATTCATCAAATTGGATTTTAGCAACCCAACCGATTTTTGTATGTCTCTTGATACCCACAAAACGTACTTCACCGTAATGTTCTTTTGCCATTTTATAAATTCTGTCTATTCTCTCATCTAATGTTTTTGCTTCTTTGCTCACGTGTCTTCCTTTAGTCAATCTTATATTTTTGATATAATTATAGCATAGAGCTATTACCAAAGGATTACAAAATGAAAAATATACTCATAACAGGTGTAAGTTCAGGACTTGGATTTGCTTTAGCACAGGCTTATTTAGACAAGGGAGATGCTGTGTATGCCATAGGTAAGACTATCCCTAAAAAGTTTGAGAATAATCCACATTTTTTCTTTTTTCCATATGATTTAAGTGATACTTTTATGATTAATGCAACCATTCAAGAATTTATAGAACATCGTCCTTTTGAAATAGCCATACTTAATGCTGGGGTATTAGGAGAGATAGATATGCTTTCAAATATAGAGACTTCTCATATCAAAGATGTGATGGAAATAAATGTATGGGCAAACAAAGAACTCATTGACCTACTCACCCAACACACCATAGTACAACAAATAGTAGGCATAAGTTCAGGGGCAGCAGTCAATGGTTCCAAAGGATGGGGAGCCTACTCACTCTCTAAGTCAACGCTCAATATGCTACTAAAGGTCTATGCAAAAGAACTTCCTGAAACACATTTTACCTCGTTAGCACCGGGGATAATAAAAACAGCTATGGTAGAACATATTATCAATGAAATAGATGATGAAATTTTTCCATCAGCCAAAACACTTAAAGAGTCACTCATCCAAACACCACAAGTTGCGGCAGAAAATCTTTTACATATTTTTCCAAAATTACTTAACTATGAGAGTGGTAGTTTTTTAGATGTAAGGACAATGGACTAAGCAAACATCTTTTTCATCTTAGCAAAGATTATTCCTGTAATTCCTTTTGGTTTTGCAAGTTCTTCTATAAACTGATCATAATTCATTCTTTGCTCTTCAAGGTAACTATTAAGATATTCAATAGATGCATCGATATCATGATTTTTTTCAATCTCAAGTAATTTTACATAAAGTGGTTCAATTGCTTTTATGACATGTTTTGGTGCAGCTTGTCTAAATGCAAGATAATGTCTTACATTACCAGCTTGATCACGTTTAATATCAAAATCAGTCACAACCCAATAATGATCACCATTTTTAGACAAGTTCTTCACAACTGCCATAATATTTCTACCATTTTTCAAATGTTTCCACATAAGATAAAATACTGCTTTTGGCATATCTGGATGACGCAAAATATTATGTGGTGCACCAATAAGTTCACTCTCTTTATATCCAGCTACTTCAGAAAAATAGTCATTACCATAAACTATTTTACCTGTTGAGTCTGTTTTACTGACAATAAATCTTTTAGCATCAAGCTTAATCTGGTTTCCTGTAGGAATTGGTCGTAGTACTGACATTTTTATACCCTTTATTAAATATAATAAGAGCAACCCGGCGAACTCATTGTAATTCTCCTTGCATCGAAGTACAACTCCCATACAACTTCAGAAATTTACGCATATTGAGTCCCGTGGCTTTCCGTCCCTATTTCACAACAGGTTTGGCGTCAAATTTCAGTATTATAATATATTAATGTCAATAAAATGTCAAAAAACTAATAATATTTATCAGTTTAACTTATTGATAATTTAAACTTTTATTTTCATCCACTCACCCTTGTTAAACGTCATCCAAAGCCAAATAGCTTTTACAAAAGTATCTGAAATCATTGCTAAGTAGACCCACATAATGTTATGAAAATACCATGAGAGGAAAAATGCAGGTAAGATACGTACGAACCAAAGTGAAATAAGATTTATCTTCAGTGTACGTCTACTGTCACCTGCCCCACGTAAGGCTCCTGAGAGTACAAAATTAAATGCCAGTGGTATTTGTGAAAAACCTACTATACGCAAATAAAGGCTTGCTTCTTCTATAGTCTGAGCATCATCCGTAAAGAACCATACAATTTTTTCTGGCATAAAAATCATAAAAAACGAAAGAAAAAACATAAACCCTACGGTGTATTTGAGCACTAGCATCACATCTTCTCTGGCTTGTTCTGGCTTCTTTGCTCCTAAGCCCTGCCCCATCAGTGCCATGGCTGCAATGGTAAAACCAATACCTGGCATAAAAGCAAGTCCTTCTACACGTAAACCTATCTGGTAGCCAGCTAAAACCTCTGTACCATAGTGTGCGATGATAATAGTAAAAAGCATAAAAGATCCAAAGGTTAAAGAGCGTTCAAATGATGCAGGAATCCCTACTTTTAACGCACGTTTAAGTAGTGATTTGGAGTAGTGCCATACAGGGGCATACGGCATCTTAGCTTTCAGATAGAGTGTGAGATAGATAAGTAACTCTAAACCATTGACTATCACCGTTCCTACTGCCGCCCCCATCACACCAAGTTCTGGGAAACCAAGATTACCAAAAATGAAAAGATAGTTCAAAAAGATATTAAGAATAATAGAACCTATCTTAATGAACATTGGTGTTTTGGTATCTCCTGAGGCATTCAATGCGGTCACGAAAACCAACTTTACAAAGATAAAAGGCATCATCCATGTAAGCATCTGTACATAGTCTTCTCCTAGAGCTACTACTTCAGGAGCTGTACCAAACCATACATAAATGTTGGATGCCACAAAATACCATAACACCATCACTGGCAAGGAAAGTACAAATGCGAACCTAAGTAATGTAGACAAACCTGTAGAAGCTCGTTTCATTTTCTTTGCCCCAACAAAACGTGAAAGTAATGCAGAAGTACCTACATGCAAAAGTGTTAACACAGCAAAAACAAACATAAGTGACTGTAATCCAAGCCCTACAGCTGCTACAGCAAATGCAGAGAGTCGCCCAACCATAATAAGGTCAGTCACCACTTGAAGCATATCTAGCAGCGAGTTAATCGCTGCAGGGAGAGAAATCTTTAATATTTTTTGATGTTTAGGGGGGAAGTATTGTAGTAACATTTAACCTGCCAACTTATCGATGTAAAGATATAACACAATAATAATTACTGAAGAAGATGAGATAGTCCACACACTTGCTCCAAGCATTTTACCTCTGTTAAACATCTGTCTATACTTGTAAAGTAATATAGGAAAAAGTATAAGTGACAACAGCACAGGCAAATACGCCATACTACTTACTCCCTGCTCTTTTATAGTATATTGTACCGCCACAAAAGAGGTATAGATGATGCCAAAAACGATTAAAAGCATGAACATCTGCATAAACATAAAAATGATACGCATACCATTCTTGTTTGTCATATCATTGTATTTTTGCATTTTTATTTCCCTAACACTATTTTAATGGCTTCTACAAGTGCCTCTTTTTCTATAGCACGTATCTCTTTGTCATACGCCTCAAAACTCAACTCTTTTTTAGCAACAGTTTTTTGCAATATTACATCTCCACCATCAAGTTTTGAACTTACATAATGAATGGAAACACCACCCTCATCATGTTCATCTTCATATGATTTTTCTATGGCATTTAAGCCTTTATGTCTTGGGAGTAGTGAGGGGTGTAAATTTATCGCTTTTACTTGTTCTGTAAACGTTGGTGTCAAAATACGCATAAACCCTGCAAGTACTGTAAGGTCTGGGCTGTAGCGTTTCAGTGTCTCTACTACCACAGCATCATACGCTTCACGGGAATCAAAGTTTTTAGGTTCTACTACCCCGTAAGGTATAGCATACTCTTGTGCAATAGCTATACCCCCTGCTTCAGGATTATTAGTCAAAGCAAAAACTACTTCTACATCTTGCTTATGTAAGGTCTTAACAATATGGGCAAAGTTTGTACCTTTACCACTAAATAAAATAGCGATTCTTTTCATAAAGTGAATTTTACTCTAATTAATTTCTAACTTCCTTACCTCATCAATAATATCCGTAGGCAACATAGCGTACGTTGCACCTTTATAATTGTTCGCAGCCATCACCAGAGCAAGTGAACCCTGTATAGCAGCCTCTACTCCTGTATAGCCTTGAGCAAGAAGTGAGACTATGAGTCCTGAGAGTACATCTCCAGAGCCTCCTTTAGAAAGCTTAGAGCATCCAAGAGGGTTAATATAGAGTTGTTCTTCTTGCATAATAAGTGTATTGGCACCTTTAAGTAGTAGCGTGACATGTGGGTACTTGGCATTGAATAGTCGTACCATCTCGAAACGTCTACTTTGTACTTCTACTACTGTGAACTCCTCTCCCGTAAGTATTTTCCACATGATAGTGAATTCTTTTGGGTGTGGAGTGATGACTATCTCTCTGTCTTTTTGTTCTAGTACCGACAAAAGTTCTTTACTTAAAAAGGCATCGGCATCAAGGACTATAGGTAGATGAGAGTCTAGTACATACTTCTCTAAAAACGCCTGTTCAAAATAGCCTCCTAAACCCATACCTATGGCTAGTGCCGAAGCATTGTCAGGTACTACAGTTGAGTGCATCAGATAGGCTGGAGGTGAGACTTTTTCATGCACGACTAAAGTAGTAAGCCCTGCTCCAAAACTGGCACTCGCCATCCCTGAGATAATACCTGCACCCTCTTTCTCTCCACAAAACAGAGCAGCATGTCCGAAATTTCCTTTATGGCTATTTTGCTTTTCTCTTAAAGGGAGTTTCATATCACTTTCTTCTAACACAAAACAGTGACTCTCTTGCTCATAGTATTGGCTACTCACACCTAAGTCTACTCGCAGTATGTCACCTATGCTGTCTTTAGCCTCATCCAAATAAAGTGCTTCTTTATAGGCTCCCATAGTAATGGTCGTATCTGCCTGAAATGCCATAGGCATAAGATTGCCATGCTCACCTACACCAGTAGGTATATCACAAGCAATTTTATGTCCTTTCATAACATTGAGTTGGTGGAGTATATATTGTGTCTCTTTATCTATCTCTCTATTGAGTCCTGCTCCAAAAATGGCATCTACTATGACATCAGACTCATACAACTCTTTTACAATATGTACACCCACTGCCTCTGCACGAACTAGTTGTAATTTTGCCATCTGTGACTTCACCCCAAAAGGTATAACCAGTCTTACATTATAAGCACCATGTAGCTGTCTAGCCAAGACAATACCATCTGCACCATTATTACCTACTCCAGCAACGATGAGTATAGAAGATCCCTTTTCAAAATTCTTTTGAATATATTCCACCATACCTCTAGCAGCATTTTCCATGAGTATGTCTTCAGTAAGTCCATACTGTTCGTAGCATCTTTTGTCTAAGTCATAACAATTTCCAAATACTTTTTGCATGGCAATACTCCTTCTATACAATTATTTTATCACAAATTAAAATAGTTTCGATATAATCCCCTTCATATTTATCTCTCTTACTCTAAACGGTAAGAAATCTTGATAAGGAAGGGGGTGCTTTTCAATGCCAGGAATTATTTTAACTTCACGTGATTCATTTGATGACGCGTACAGAAAATTTAAAAGACAATGTGACAGAAACCTAATCGTTACTGAAGCAAGAGCTAGACAACACTTTGAAACTCAAACTGAGAAGAACAAGAAAGAAAAGATTGCAACTCGCAAGAAAATTCTTAAAAAACTCTTCATGCTTAGAAGATACGAGTCTAGACTGTAATCAGTCTTTGGCAGAGCTTTTGCTCTGTCACTCAATCTACATTTTATACCAAAACCTCAAAAATATTTTTATCTTATTCCTAAATATCTATTTCTCCAATTAATATGTCGAAATTACTTCGCCAATTCTAATCACTAGTAGTTATTAGGAATTTCCTAATAACTGAATTTTCTTCTAGTTCATGGGTTTTAAATATATTTTTTAACTGTTCATTTATCGTTGCCACATTTATATCAAAAAGTTTTGCTATAAGCTTTTGAGTAAGCCACACCGTTTCATCTTCAACTTTTACTTCTATTGTATCTTGTCCGTTAGTAGTGGTGAAGATTAAAAATTCTGCCGTTGAGTTTCTTATGGTTAGTTTTTTCATAAGGTAATAATATCACTATTTTATATGAAAATGTAAAAATATGCTAAATTGACATATTTTATTTACCAGATTTACTTCTATTAATGTACCAAAGTCATATTATACACTTTCTCAAATTCCCCTTACCTCTTAACCAACCCCGTAACATCCACTTTTTGAATATAGTTATCTTTTAAAAGTATACTCACTTCATCTTCGTATAAAAATCCCAAATATTTATGTAACCCTCTGTTTCTACACGCATTATATGCTCTTATCATGTTGCGTTCAAAGCTATTTTTGGGATTATCTAAAGAGATGGGGCTTAACTCTGTTTGCTTTATCTTCTCAAAAGCTTTTAGCCCTTTGTTTTTAATCTTATGAATTATAATAACTATCTGATTTTCAGATATAGGCTTTACTCTAAAAAGTCTTGCCCTATATTGATTATGCTCTATCATCTTTTTGAGTGTGACATAGGTGGAGGTACTCATTTTCTTAATCAGCTTATTCATCGTTCTTAATATCCACTCTTTTGACATCTGTTTTACACTCTTGTTTTTACCACTTCTGCCAAGTTTTGATGTATTCCATTTACTTTCAGAGACAAGCACCTCTTTGATGATGCCATTTTTTTGCTTGTAGTATAGTCCATCTATGCCATTGCGTCCTATCTCTCCCTCAACCTGTATCCAACCACTTTGTGTATAAAATCTATGCATCATACACTCTGCACTGCTACCATTAATGATGTTGAGCCTACCTTGAATTTTACTATCCGAGGGTATCTCTCTAGCAAAGAGTAACGTTAAGAAGAGAGAAGATATAAAAATGTATCTCTGCATCTGCTAAAGGCTTTCACACTTGTAGGAGTAGTCAGACCCTTTGTGTGAACTGTTAAGCTTTTTCATCTCTTTGTTGCATGCCGACAGAGAGGAGAACTCTCTACCAAAATTACTAGGAGAGCCATACTGATAGATGCGTATACGTGCCTTGCTCTTCTCTTTTTTAAGCTCTTTTTCTAATAGAATTTCACAAGGTTTACCATCATGGTTCTTGTCAAGCGATCTGTAGCCATACTTTTTGGTATCATAGTACGACTTCGCCTCTTTGTAGGTTTTAAATTGATCACATGTTTTTGGAGAAGCCGTAGCAAGAGTGACAGAGAGTATGGAGAGTAGTATAAATTTTATCATTTATGTTCCCTAGTTTTTATATTTTAAAGGTATATAATACCTACAATAATATTTAACAGGGATAAATTACCTCTTTATTTAAAATAATAGGTATTTTATACTTTGTTTCTTCCTCATAAACTTTAATGTACCTTTTATATTAAAAAGGTCGTAATAATGACGCAACGAGATAAGGCAATTTATTTGGATTTAGATCCAAAGACATTAAGAAATTGGAGAAAAAAGAAACCAAACCTCTACAAAATCATCATGCTAGGATTTGCCTTTGAAGAGGTAGTTGAAAAATCTAAAGTGAATTATGAAGAGTTGGAGAAATTAGCCAAAGAAATGGTAGAGAAATAGTTTTTTACAAACTCATCCCAAATTATCCAACTTTTCGCTAAAATAATACCAATTATTTTCCAAAGGTTTTCTCTATGACATTTACAACAACATTACAAAAAGATGCGATTAAGATTATGCTCCTTGGTTCTGGTGAACTAGGTAAAGAAGTTGCCATTGAAGCTCAACGTCTCGGCATAGAAGTCATAGCCGTAGACAAGTATGAAAATGCACCTGCACACTTAGTAGCAAACAGAAGTTACGCAATAGACATGCAAGACGAAGCAGCAGTTCTTGAAGTAATAGAAAAAGAGAAGCCTAGCTTTATCTTGCCAGAGGTAGAGGCCATCAGCATCTCTGCACTTTTTGAGGCAGAGAAACGTGGTTTTCATGTTATCCCTAATGCTGAAGCCGTAAACAAAACCATGAACCGTAAAAATATCCGTGTCTTTGCAGCAGAAGAGTTAGGACTTACAACATCTGGCTATAAATTTGTAAAAACATTAGATGAGTTAAAAGAAGCAGGAGAAGAGATTGGTTTTCCATGTGTTATTAAACCTGTAATGAGTTCTTCTGGTCACGGGCAGAGCATTGCAAAAACTGCTGATGACATAGAGAAATCATGGGAGATAGCCAAAGAGGCTCGTGGTGATGCCTCTGAGCTTATCGTAGAAGAGTTTGTCCCTTTTGACTATGAGATTACACTGCTTACGGTACGTAATGAAACAGGTACTGTATTTTGTGATGCCATCGGGCATGTACAAAAAGATGGAGACTTCATCCTCTCATGGCAACCCATGGCTATGAGTGACGCAGCACTACAAAAAGCCAAAGACATCGCCAAAGCAGTGACAGATGGACTGGGTGGTAGAGGTATTTTTGGAGTAGAATTTTTTGTTAAGGGTGAAGAGGTGTACTTCTCTGAACTTAGCCCTCGTCCACATGACACAGGCATGGTTACACTCATCACACAAAGCCAAAGCCAATTTGCACTTCATGTAAGAGCCGTACTTGGACTCCCTCTAGCTTATACCACGTACGACGCCGGTGCTTGTGGTGCATACAAAGCAAAAAATGAGAGCCATAACCCCGTACTTGAAGTACCAGACAGTGCTTTTACAGAAAACTCATTTGTAAGAGTTTTTGGTAAACCAGAATCTCATGTGGGTAGACGTATGGCTGTGAGTCTTGTACTAGACAGCGATGTTGAAGTAGCTAAAACAAGAGCTACTGAAATAGTCAATCAAATAAAAGACAATTAATTTTAATGACTATAAGGGAACGCTATGAATATAGTACTACTTGATGCCAAAACATTAGGGGATGATTTAGATTTATCTTCCTTGGAGCAATTTGGAACACTTACACGTTATGCTACTACTTCGGAAGATGAGACTGTAGCTCGTATTGTAGATGCAGATATCGTCATTACCAATAAAGTAGTACTCTGTGCAAATATACTTGCACAGACTAAAAACCTTAAACTTATTTGTATCGCTGCAACAGGTATGAACAATGTAGATTTAGAAGCTGCAAAGTTTCAAGGTATTGAAGTTAAAAATGTAGCAGGCTATTCAACCCATTCAGTGGTACAACATACTTTTTCTATGGCTCTGTATTTACTTGGTAAAATGTCTTATTATGATACGGTAGTAAAAGATGGTACATGGAGTAAATCAGGACTTTTTACAGATGTTAGCCATCCATTTTTTGAAATAGCAGGGAAAAAATGGGGGATTATAGGATTTGGAGCTATTGGTCAAGAAGTAGCTAAAATTGCTACAGCTTTTGGAGCAGAAATTGTTTACCATTCAACCTCTGGTCAAAACCTCCATCATGCCTATCCACACTTGAATTTAGAGTTTCTTTTAAAAGATTGTGACATCATCTCTATTCATGCACCACTAAACGACAGAACCTATGAACTTATTAATGAAAACAACCTCTCTTATATTAAAGAAAATGCCATACTTTTGAACCTTGGTCGTGGGGGTATTGTCGATGAGACAGACTTGGCTTTTGAACTTGACAGACGTAAGATTTATGCTGGGTTAGATGTACTTGAGGTTGAACCACTCTCTTCAACCAATAGACTCAAAGAAGTGAAACATCAAGAGAGACTTCTCATCACACCACACATTGCTTGGACAAGCATAGAAGCAAGAAAGAAGCTTCTTAAAGGCATAGTGAAAAATATAGCAACTTTTTTAAAAAAGTAACATAAGGATTATAATGCTTGATGTACTCATCATAGGCTCAGGTGGAGCAGGACTTACTGCTGCTTTAGCTGCTAAAGAAATATCTACAGTTGATGGTGTAGGTTTAGGAAATGCTTCCATACTGGTAGTAGGAAAAACCTACCCTACGAACTCCCAAACCTCTATGGCTCAAGGTGGCATGAATGTTGCGCTTGGTAATGTAGGTGAAGATCATATAAGCTCACACATTGCAGATACGATTAAGTCTGCACATGGACTTTGTGATGAAGATATGGTACGTCAAATGTGTGCAGATGCTCCCAAAACCATACAGTGGTTAGAGAGCATTGGTGTACCATTTTCACGACTAGACAATGGTAAATCAGGTATAGAAACCATAGCCCAACGTCAGATGGGAGGAGCCTCATCTAAACGTGCCTGTTATGCCCAAGACTATACAGGACTCAAAATTCTTCATACCCTTTACGATACGTGTCTCAAGGAGAACATAGATTTTTTAGATGAACACTATCTACTCAATCTTATCACAGATAAAACCTCTACAGATACCATCATCAAAGGTGCAGTATTTCTTAATATTCGTACAGGGGAAGTAGTACAAATAAATGCAAAATCTGTTGTACTTGCCACTGGTGGATATGGTAGTATTTATCATGGCTATACTACCAATGCTTACGGAAGTACTGGGGATGGTGTTGCAGCAGTTCTACGTGCAAGTGGTGCCGTCTCAGATATGGAGTTCATACAATTTCACCCTACTGCACTTAAACACTCAAGCATCCTCATATCTGAGAGTGCTAGAGGAGAAGGTGGGTACTTGGTAAACTCTGAGGATGAACGTTTTATAGATGAGCTGAAGCCTAGAGATGAAGTGGCACGAGCTATCTTTGAACAGCTCAAAAATGGCAAAGAGGTTTTTTTAGATGTGCGTCATTTGGGTGAAGAAAAACTCATGGAGCT
>CAZXGY010000010.1:0-12552 GCA_964640455.1 uncultured Sulfurovum sp. | reverse complement strand
AAGAGAAAAATAATTTGTTTTTTAAGGTGTTAAACAGGAGGAATGTTCAGGTGATGCTAATGCTATCTATTCCTCTATATAGAGGGGAATAAAGGGACAGTCTACTTTATACATCTTTTCTAACTTCCCTACTTCGCATAATTAACCGCTCTCGTTTCCCTAATAACATTCACCTTTATCTCACCAGGGTACTGTACCTTATCTTGTATCTCTTTGGCTATCTCTTTACTAAGAAGAACTGCTTCATTATCTGACATCTTTTGGGCATTTACCATGACCCGTATTTCACGTCCTGCGTTAATGGCATAGGCACCAGTTACATAGGCTTTTGCAGTGGCTATCTCTTCTACCTCTTTAACACGTTTGGTAAAGCTTTCTAGTACTTCTCTTCTTGCCCCTGGTCTTGCGGCTGAGAGTTTATCTGCTGCACAAACAGCTGCTGATTCTACTGAGTCAGGTTCTTCATGTCCATGGTGTGCAAGTATGGCATTGATAACAGTGGGGTGTTCTCCATGTCTACGACACAGATCTACACCTATGTCTACATGTGAACCACCCAAGTCTTGCGTGAGTGCCTTACCTATGTCATGTAAAAGTCCTGCACGTAAGGCTAACTTTTCATCTCCACCCATCTCTGCTGCCATAACACGTGCAAGTTTTGCCACCTCAAGGGTATGTGCTAATGCATTTTGTCCATAACTTGCACGGTATTTCATACGTCCAAGAAGTCGTACTAACTCTTCTGCCATAGGAAATAAGCCTAAGTCAATAAGAATATTTTCACCCTCTTCATAGGTTTTCTCTTCAAACTCACGTTGAACCTTTTCATGCACCTCTTCTATGCGCCCTGGATGTATACGTCCATCTTCTACAAGTATCTCTATCACTTTTGTAGCAATGGCACGTCTATAAAGGTTAAAAGAACTTACTAAAATAACACCTGGTGTCTCATCTACCACAATATCTACACCCAAAAGCATCTCAAGGGTTTTAATATTTCTACCCTCTTTACCAATAATACGTCCTTTATGCTCATCACTAGGTAGAGTAATAAGGTTTATAAGACGTTCTCCTGCAAAGTCTCCGGCATAACGTGTCGTAGCTTGGGCTAAAATATAATTGGCTTTTCGTTCACCCTCATTTTTAGCTTCTTGTTCATACTTACGTACAATCCCTGCTACTTCAGCACGACTCTGCTCTTCTACTTTTTCTAAAATATATGCTTTGGCTTCTTCACGGGTAAGTGAAGCAACGTTTTGCATCTTTTCGATAGAGTCATCAATACTTTGCTGTTTTTGAGTCTCAAGTTTTTCTAAAGCATGCTCTTTCTCTAAAACCCTGTTTTCTAAAAGCTGTAGTGCCTCTTCTTTTTTAGAAAACTCTTTATTTTTAAGTATAAACTCACGGTTACGTTCATCTACTTTAGCCACACGTTTTTGAAATGCTGACTCTTGCTCTATTTCATTCTCTTTTATCTTTATATTAGCTGCTTTAAGTAGCATCTCTGCCTCATGTTCCATCGCTTTAGCTTTGGCTTTAGCCGCTAACTCCAAATGTGCAAATTTACTTTGTGCACTTTTTTTTAACCATAGGTAACTTACACCTGTTCCTAGAGCCATTCCCCCCAACATACTGGAAGCTCCAACTATCCCTAACATTGTCTATCCTTCACGTCTAAGGCGTAAATATCATGTCTGCTTTTACATCATAATTATCAGTTACAATCTCTTTAGCGTAACACAATTCACGCGCTACAAAAACGGTTTTTTTTATATTTTGTCTGTTCTTTTCAAAAAATCGATCATACATACCTTTACCAAATCCAACACGTCTATGTGTTGTATCTACTCCAACTATAGGTACGATGGCAATATCTATCTGTTTTAATTTATACTGTTTTGAATCTAATGGTTCTTTAATACCAAAGCGTTTTTTACGCAGTGGTAATCTATATTTTACCAACCTAAAACTTTTACCTTCCATAAAAGGCACGTAGAGATTTTTCTTCTCTTTACGTAGTTGCATAATGAGTGGATAGATATTCACTTCCATTTTTAGTGGTAAGTAGAGCATAATATTTTTTGCATTGTTAGACACAATATATCTGTATAAAACATCTAAAATTTTTTTATCTTTACTATAGGCTCTATGCCCTGAAGCTTTTTTTAATTGCTTTAGACAATGACTTCTAAATTGTTCTTTTCTCATCTTCATCCATTTTTTTAGTGCTCTTTGGTTATAATCGCGAACTTAATTATATCTAAAGGTACGGTGTGCGTAAACTCAATACTCTTCTTCTTACGTTATTATTCCTTAACTTTACTGGATGTGAAGATAAAAAAACCAATAACAATACACTACCTGTAGAAAACACTACAGAAATTTTTGGCTCAAAAAATAAAAATATGCACCTAGATAAACGCTTTAAAATAGAGAACAAAGACCAAGAGATATCTAACAATAGGACAGATTCAATTTCTCTCTCAGATACTTTTAAACTTAACGATATAAAAGATACCAACTACACAGTTACAGTATCTAATAAAAAAGTAACTTTTAAAGAGAGTGACAAGGCTATTACCCTTATAACATTTTTTGCCTCATGGTGCCCACCCTGTATAGGTGAAATACCTTATATGAATGACTTATATATAAAAAATAAAAAAGATGTACTACTCGCAGGTATTCTTATCCATGATACTATCAACAAGTCAGAACTTAAATCATTTATTTCAAAGCATCAAATCAAATACTTTATTTCAAACAGTACCCACAATAATGACTTTGCCAGTCTAATAGCAAAAACCCTACATCTATCCAACAACTTTAGTATTCCCCTTACGGTAATGTATGTAGAGGGCAAGTATTTTACACATTATGAGGGGTCAGTTCCTATTGAAATGATAGAGTATGACATAACACAAGCACGTAAAACGTTAAAATAAAAACGCTAAAATAAACAAAACCAGAAGATATAGAGGTACCAATGTTCAATCTATTTAAAAAAGTATTAGGTAAAACTAACGATGCTATCAAAGATGTTACACCTAAAAAACGTAAAGATATTCCTAAAGATGAATTTGAAGATATCTTGCTTGAGGCAGATGTCCATTATGATTTAGTCGAAAGACTTTTAGAATCTCTTCCTGAAACTATTAATAAAATACAAGCTTTTAACTCACTTATCTCTGTATTTCAATACAAAGCAGATTTCAAACACTCAGATGATAAACCTTTTGTAGAGATGGTAATTGGCGTAAATGGTGCGGGGAAAACCACTACTATTTCTAAACTTGCCTACCGCTATAAAAAAGAGGGTAAAAAAGTTATCTTAGGTGCAGGAGATACTTTTCGTGCTGCTGCGATAGAACAACTCACACGCTGGGCAAATAAGTTAGATATCCCTATCATCGCTACACAACAAGGGCATGACCCTTCAGCCGTAGTCTATGACACTATTGAGTCTGCTATAGCAAAAAACTATGACCATGTCATCATAGATACAGCCGGTAGACTGCATACCCAAACCAATCTAAGTGAAGAACTTAAAAAAATGATTCGTGTAGCAAATAAAGCAAAAGCAGGTACACCTCACCGTAAAATACTTGTTTTAGATGGTACACAAGGTAGTTCTTCTATTAATCAAGCAAAAGCTTTTAATGAAATGATTGGAATTGATGGTATAATAATTACAAAGCTTGATGGAACTGCTAAAGGGGGTTCTGTTTTAAGTATTGCTGATGAGCTTAAAATGCCTATTTTTTATATTGGTACAGGAGAACAACCTGAAGACCTCATCACATTTAAAGCAAATGAGTATATTAATACAATTTTAGACGAGATTTTTATCTAACGGGGAATAAAACTTTATGAGAGCATTTTTTCAACTATTTTTCGGTCTACTACTTACTTTGAGTACCCTTTTTATTGTTACTGCTGTTATTTATTTTAGAATTGAATATGACTTTACCAAATCATTACGTCTAGGTGTGCTTTCTGGTTTTTTTCTTGCTATTATTGTCTCTTTTTTTATTGCACTTTTTTTGATTCTTATGAGAGGGGGTAAACAACCTCAAAAAAGTATTTCAAGAAGAAAGAAAAGATCAAGCAAAATCAAGCAAATATCTGACTCCCAAAACAATAAAACACTTGAGCAAAAAATTATATTACTTATGGATAAAGAACTGGCAATTGAAGTACTTTATCATACCATCCATCATCAACGTATGAATATTCTCTCACAAAGTAAAAACGAAGAAAAGACAATGAGTATAGTGATCGAAGATGAAATAGAATTATCAATCAATAAACTTACCCGTCATACTTCACAACTTATCATCACTTCAAATGAAGACTCTGAAGATATAAAAAAGATCATTACCTATATGAAAATGAAAGAACTCTCCTTCTTACAATACTAATCTTCTTTAAGATTAAAAACTTTACGATAGTTCTCTTCTAAAGTGGTTTTATCTTTATAGTCTATCATATCACCCACAACTACTTCTATCTCTTGATGTAAAGATTTATCATTGAGTGCCTGTCCCAAAGCTTCATTGGCATGGCTTTTAATATAAAGTGGCAAAATGGGTAAACGGTTTTTAAGTGCAATGATTCGTGAACCCTCTTTAAAGCTAGTAAGTGCTTTATCACTTTTATTTCTTGTCCCTTCTGGAAAAATAAAAATAGACTCCCCACGTTTGACTGCTTTTTTAATATCTGCAAAAAATCCAGACATTTGACTCTTTTCACGATCTAATAAAATAGACCCTGCATTACGAACAAATAGTCCAAAGAAAAAAGAGTTATAAAGCTCTTTCTTTGAAATCCATGGACCAAAAATTTCTGTCTGCTCTAAGGCCACTTCAATAATAGGAGGATCAATAATACTCCTATGGTTTGTCACTATAAGATACTGCCCATCCATAGGTAACTTCTCTTTATTCTTTATCTTAATAGTAATATTGAGTGCTTCAAGCTGGGCTGATGAATAAGCATGACGCAATCGCTTCTTTTCCATAGGGTCATTGGTCTTTTTAAGTCTAAAGCCAAAACTGTTAGTTAAGTATAAACCGTAGATACCTTGTTTGATTGCATTAAATGTCACTATTTCTCCTCTATGATGGTTAAAATTATAACCAAAAGAGATAAAATATAATATATACTCCCATGGTGTTTTATCACTCTATTTAAAGCACAATTTTAATTTCTCTATTTAAAAAATATGACAATTTGACATATTTTTAGCTCTAGCTAAAAAATTAGATTACAATACACCTATCAAATGTAGGAGTAGCTAAATGGCAAAGAAAAAAACATTATTTGAGTGTCAAGCATGTGGGTTTCAAAGTCCACGATGGATGGGTAAATGTACTTCATGTAACGAGTGGGAAAGTATGATAGAACTTAGTACTGAGCAGATTAAGTTTTTGAAAGACTCTTCATCTCACTCTAGTGTTTCTGCATGTTCAAAGGCAAAACCTATTACACAGATAGAAGAAGACAACATTACGCGTTTTACTTCAGGCAGTACAGAGTTAGACCTCGTACTTGGAGGAGGTATTGTGCCTGGTTCTCTTACACTTATAGGGGGAAGTCCTGGGGTTGGTAAATCTACGTTACTGTTAAAAATAGCAGGCAACTTAGCAAGAGCTTCAAAAAAAGTACTCTATGTTTCAGGTGAAGAGTCAGCAGGACAAATTAAACTACGTGCCAACCGTCTGGATGCAAACCATGATAATCTCTATCTACTCCCTGAGATAAACCTCTCTACCGTCATTTCAGAAATAAACAATCAAAATTATGAACTTATTGTGATTGATTCTATACAAACACTTTACTCTGAAGATACTCCTTCAGCTCCTGGTTCTGTGACACAGGTACGTACCATTACTTTTGACCTTATGCGTATCGCTAAATCTTTACATATACCTATATTTATCATAGGACACATCACTAAAGATGGTTCTATCGCAGGCCCTAGAGTACTAGAGCATATGGTAGATACCGTACTCTATTTTGAAGGAGACACCAACTCTGATTTACGTTTATTACGTGGCTTTAAAAACCGTTTTGGCGCTACCAATGAAGTAGGCATCTTTGAGATGAATAAAGAGGGACTTAACGATGCCAAGTCCATGGCAGGTAAATTCTTCAACAAAGAAAAGCTCCAATCAGGGTCTGCACTTACGGTTATTATGGAGGGTTCTCGACCTATTATTATAGAAGTACAAGCCCTAGTCTCAGAATCATATGGACATGCAAAAAGAAGCTCCACAGGCTTTGACAACAACCGTCTAGGTATGTTACTGGCACTACTAGAGAAAAAACTAGATTTACCTCTTGGCACTTATGATGTTTTTATCAATGTCTCAGGTGGCATCAAAATAAATGACCCCTCTGCAGATTTAGCCATCATCGCAGCCATACTAAGTAGCTATAGAAACCGTGAGCTTAGCTCTGAGAGCCTTTTTTTAGGTGAGGTAAGCCTTACAGGTGAGATACGAGAAATATCTGGACTCACGCAGCGTTTAAAAGAGATAGAAACCCAAGGCTTTCTAAAAGCTGTTATTCCCAATAAACCCTCAGAAAAAACAAATATTAAATGTTTTATAGCAGATGAAGTTTCTAAAGTCGTTGAGTGGATGTAATTAACCATTGTTTTGCTACACTATAGCTATGAAAATTGGAACAGATATTATACAGATAAAACGTATTGAATGCCTCATAGAAAAATATGGTGACACGTTTAAAAAACGTTTTTTAATCGACGATGAAATCACTACATTAAGAAAAATCGAAAGTATCGCAGGATATTGGGCAGCAAAAGAAGCTATTTCTAAAGCACTGGGTTGTGGTATAGGAGGGAGTCTCTCTTTTCATGATATCATCATCTCAAAAAACCATCTTGGTGCACCTACTTTTATATTAAGCCAAGAGGCACAACAGATACACAAAGTCAAAAGCTCTTCTCTCTCTATCAGTCATGATGGTGGTTTTGCCATTGCGGTAGCGGTTATCACTAAGTAATACTATATTAAAGGAAAAAAATGAAATTAACACTTGCACTTATCATTACATCTGGTCTATTTGTAGGATGTTATTCTAGACACATCCCTCCCATCATAGAAAAAAAACCTCAACCCATAGTACAACAAGAGCAATATACAGTACAACAAAGTAAACTTCCCCCTGCTCCTAAAAAGCACATAAAACTTAAAGAAATAAAAGACACAAACTATAGTGACACCTATATGTACCCTGAAGATACAGCTGCTGCTAAAAAAGACCCTGTAGCAAAAACAGCAACAGATACACCTACAGCAACATCAAGTAGCATGTCTAAAGAAGAATGTATCGCTATGATAAGTCAAGAGAAATTTGATAAATACTCAGCTATGTTTGGCTCAGAAGCTGCATCTATCAAAAGATGTACTATGCTTAAAGCAATGAAAAAGTAAACTTAAGTAACGGCTAACACTATAGCTACTTCTTGAAGTGAATCATTTTAAATCTATCACCCATCATGATAGGAGAGATAAGGGTCTTAACCTTATCTGCTTCTGAAGCATAACGTGCAGGCGTTGTCTGTTTTGAAAACTGTTCAAGTATGTCTATCAGCCCAAAACGTATCAAGGCACGTGCTTGTGTCTCATACATCTCTTCTTTAAAACCTGCATCTTTAAAAGCTTCACTAACATGTTCAAAGTTAACATCATAAGTAATATCATCATTCGTATATGATTCAGACAGTTCTAACGCTTCATCGAAGAGTGGATAAACTTCATGTTTTTTATACACACGAATAGAAAAATCATTACGTACATACTTTTCGCCATAATCAAACGTCACAAAGTCACACTGCTTTATACCCAAACCCATATGTTTGGCAAATGCTTCATACCCCACTGCTATTTCACCTTGTGTTAGATGATGTTTTTTTGCCCACTCCAAGATAGTACTACTTGCTTCTTTCCACTCTATTTTATGGTCGTTAACGACTGCTAGCTTTTCATCTTTTAAAAGCTCACAGGCAAAGGCATCAAAAATTTCATTCGCCACAACAAAGGCATAGTCCACATTTACCTCTTCTATATCATTAAAATGTGTGATTTGGATATCATCCCCAAAACGTTCTTTAATGTATGCTAATTGCACTTTACGCACTTCAGGTTGACGTTCGACAATACCAAACTTCAATGTTTGTACCAATGTAGGATCACAAGTATAAAGCCACTGTATCATGTCACAAAGCAAATAACCTTGATGTGCACCTATCTCTATAAGCCAACCATTTCTATCTACTTTTTCTTCTTTAAGTAAGGTATAAAAATGGTTCGCAATACTAGCACCAAAAAAGCTACTGGTACTCACTGCTGTATAAAAGTCTCCACCCTTACCTATATCTTTGAACTGTTTATAATAACCCTCTTCACCATAGAGCCACTCATTCATATATTTACTAAAGTACATTTTCCACCCGTACATACAGTTTGAGTAACTGTACTTGTTTATCTATCTTATAAATCTTTTGGTCCAACTTACGAATCTTCAAAGAGTTCTGCATAATATCGGCATCTAAAGAGGTTTTTTCTCCTGCTTGAACAAGATTTTTAGTCACACGAAAAAGACTCTTATATACTTTTTCATCTTTTTGTGCCAAAGTAATCTTCTTATCTAAAACCTTTAGACTATTGACTATCCATTGATATTCTTCTTTCACTGTCTCTTGTCTATCTAGCACTTGAACGGCTGCTCTTAACTTTTCAACCTTACTTGCTTCTATATCAGTTAAAGCATTGACATTAATTGGCATAGAGACAGAAACTCCATAATTATAATACTTCTCTTGAATCACAGGATTAGCAAAAAGTGGGTTTAAATCACCATCTATATACTGCCCATGAAGTGATACAGTGGGTAAATATTTTGCCCATGTAATTTTTTCATTATACTCAGAAACTTCTGCACGATGTCTATCTGTTTTTAAGTCAAGATTTTCTTCACTATATTGTGTTTTACTCATCATTTTAAGTCTTGGTAAACGTAAGTTTTCAGGGTTTTTATCACTAAGCAGTGAAAATCTCTGTAAAAGCTCCAATAAATTTAACTCCATCTCAAGCAGTGCAGCTTCATCTTGACTTTTTTTCAAAATGGCCTGATCTAAAAAACTACTATCTAGTAATCCTGCTTCATAACTGTCACGCTTTTGAAGTATATCTATCGTATCATTTTTAATAAGTAGTCTTCTCTTTTGCTGTTCAAGTTTTGTCTTTTTTAACTTAAATAAAATTGAGACAGCATCTCCTATCATTTTACGTCTTTGGAGTGCGATATCTGTATTGTTTGCAGCACGAAGTGCTTGCGAATACTTAATCGCATAATAGATACCCCCAGACCTAAATATAGGCTGGTCAATTATCACTGAGAACGTACCTGTTTTATTGGTTCTATCTTTAAATTGAGTAGAGTAATTTTTACGGTACTGTAACGTTACTGGGTTTATCCAACTTTTAGAAAGCTTGTCGCTCTCAAGTTCATTCTTTTCGAACTGATAATCAAAAAGTAATGTTTTATTATCTGAAAGTATATCACCCAATTCATCTGCATGCACTAAGGATACAAATACTAAACTACAGAGTACTAATAACTTTTTCAAAACGTTTAAATCCTTCATCTATCTCACTTTTTGTAATGGTAATACTAGGTAAAAAACGTACTGTATTACGTCCCGCTTTAAGCACTACCAACCCTTCAGCCATAGACTTTTTAATGATACTGCCTTGAACCTCTGCACTCTTCGCACGAAGTCCACGCATAAGTCCTAGTCCTACCTCTTTTTCAAAAAGATTATTATAATTAGAAGCTATCACTTTTAACTTTTCTGAAAAATAAAGTAAAGTCTCATCAATAAGCCCATCATCATACATAGGTTTCAATACATCAAGTACAGCAAGTCCTGCAGCAGTACTCAAGTAGTTTCCACCAAAAGTACTTCCATGGTCACCTGCACTTAGTATTTCTTTATATTTAGTCATTACCGCACCAATGGGCACTCCACCACCGAGTCCTTTAGCAAGTGTAATAATATCTGGTTCTATTTCATAAAGATTTGAAGCTAAAAACTCACCTGTACGATAGACACCTGTTTGTACTTCATCTACAATCAGTAAAATATTTTTACTTTTGAGATGCGTTGCCAATTGTTGTATCTCCTCTTTTTCAAAAGGTTGAACTCCACCTTCACCTTGTACTAGCTCTATAAGTACAGCCACAGTTTCAGGGTCTATCGCTTTATAGACATCTTCTATATTCTTTTCATAGCTAAACCCATCTGGGTATGGAGAAAAGTTAGGTGTATGAAAACTCTCTTGTCCTGTCGCCTTTACTGTAGTAATAGTACGCCCATGAAATGAGTGTTCTAAGGTAATGACCTTATATCGTTTTTTATCAAACTTCGTCTCACCATACTTACGTGCTATTTTTATAGCTCCTTCATTTGCCTCTGCTCCAGAGTTTGCAAAGAAAATACCCATGTCATAACCTGAAAGTTCCACTATTTTCTGTGCAAGCTTTGCTTGAGGTTCTATCACCTGTAAGTTAGAGATATGTATAATATTTTTTGCCTGCTCACATAAAGCAGAAGTCAGAACTTCATTCCCATGCCCTACAGAGTTCACACCAATCCCTGATGCAAAATCTATATAATCTTTCCCATTTTCATCATAAAGGGTAGAGCTTACACCCTTTACAAAGTTTGTATAATCACGTGCATAGGTTTGCAGTACATATTGTTTATCTTGTTGTTCTAAATTCATTGTTATTTCCATAATTTAAATATTGGTACTATTATAGCAAAGTGTTTTTAGTCTATGATGCTAAGCATTTTTATTTCTATAGATTATTGCAAACCCTTCACATCATTTTCAAGTTCTAACAAATTTTGTATATGGTTTTTTTCTTTTTGTTCTTCTTTATACTCAACATAAGCAAGGTCTGCTTTAGCTACTGCCATATCATGGCTTATCTGTCCTGCATGATTTAAAAGCTCTCTCCCATTTAGGCTTATAATGGTATCTAGCCTTTCTACCCAGTCTTTCATGTACATAGGTGACTTTTGTTCTGCCATAGTCTCGGCAAAAGCTAAGTACTGCTCTACTAGTAGTCCTAAAAGTTTTATCTCTTTTTCATTGAGGTAGTTCTTTGCGATGCTTACATCTTTTTTACTTATGTTTTGTCCTTGCTTCTTATCTATGGACTGCATACCCAACAAGGGAAGCATTATATCTACTCTACTATGTACCAACTCAGCCGCAGTCGCAGATGAAATAGCCCAAAGCAGTTTGTTTTGTACTGTCTTAAAAAATGTTATAGTCTTTTCATCTTTGGCATCATAATCTATGCTTGTAGTGTAAATGTCTTTTATCTTCTGATAGAAAAAGCGTTCAGAGATGCGTATGTCACGTATGCGTGCTTGCAGTTCATCGAAGTATGTCATGCTACTACCACTCTTAAACCTGTCATCATTCAAAGCAAAACCTTTGATGATGTACTCTTTCAATACATTCGTAGCCCATATTCGAAAGTGTGTAGCCTGTTTGGAGTTTACTCTGTATCCTACTGCTATGACCATGTCTAGGTTGTAAAAGTCTATGTTTCTCTTGACTTCACGACTACCCTCTTTTTGAACTATTTCCATTTTGGAAACAGTTGCCTTTGAAAGCTCTTCATCCTCTAATATATTGGCAATATGTTTTGCTATAGCAGGTACTTGTACAGAAAAAAGTTCAGCCATCTGTTTCTGATTTAGCCATAATGTTTCATCTTCTATGCGTACATCTACTTTTATGTCGTTGTTTGCTGTTTTATAGAGTAGGAATGGTGTTTGTTTATTCATAATTTTACCCTTTATTATCGAATGGAAGTTTACTTATTGCATCTTTCCCCCCGATAATATATAAACCCATCAGAGTATTTGCCTCAATATTTTTATTGCTCTCTCCTAAGTCTTTTCTCATTTCTCTGAATAAATCATCAATAATAGAAAGAATGATGGGACTGTTATTCTCAGGTAAATTTTTAAATTTATCAAAAGCGTTAATTACATCAGGGCTACCATAAATAATTACTTGTGCCGTGAACTTATATAAGAATTCAAGTAAGTTATCAGGAAGAAGTTCATCACCAGATTTACCATCATTCATATTTTTAACTAGTTGAGTAATCATCGTATCCATAAATCCATTATATATCTCAGCTTTCTTCTCTCTATGAGCTTCATATACTACTTTTTCTTTTGCCTTTCTAGCATTATATGATGCAATCCAAACGGAGGATATTATTGTAGCCATAACTCCTACTATTCCAATAATAATCTTATAATCTACACTCTGTAAAGAAATAAAAATAAATACAATTAATTTATATGAAAACCAAGTAAGTAAACCTAGGAATCCAATTCCTAATAGTCCATATAGTTTTTCTTTCATTCTAATACCTTTTTTTTCATCATACACAAAAATTTATCCAAACATCAAAAATATGTCAAATTGA